>DAWO01000055.1:3682-3994 GCA_002509485.1 Methanolinea sp. UBA477 | reverse complement strand
ACGCCTGTTGAACACGGCCGCACGGGGCCTTGGGGCCAACAGGCTCGCCGTGGGTATGAACCTTGATGATGAAGCACAGAGCGTGCTGATGAACACACTCCGCGGCGACGCTCTGCGTCTGACGAGAGGGAACACACAGAGGGCGGGTCTTATCCAGCGAATCAAGCCGTTCATGTACATCCCTGAACGGGAGGTCGCCCTGTATGCATACCTCCATCTCGAAGGGTTTCTGGCCGGTAGTTGTCCTTATGCCCACAATGCGCTCAGGGCCGACGTCAGGAACCTTTTGAACGACTATGCCTGGAGGCATCC
>DAWO01000055.1:0-3625 GCA_002509485.1 Methanolinea sp. UBA477 | reverse complement strand
GAGATGACAAGTAAGAGAGGGATCTTCTGGAGACTGATTCATTCTTCGATTCGGATGAAGATGCTTCTCTATTTTTTCCTCTTTTCCCTGCAGATAGTCGCATACACAGCAATATTTTACCACATGTATCCAATACTGGAAGGAAAACCGATAACCTGGCCTACGTCTCTCCTGTTTGTCCTTGAAACAGTCACAACCACGGGTTACGGGCAACTCCTCCCCTTTACGAATCAGATCACCGTCGGTATGACCATCCTCATGATGATCACGGGAATCATCCTTATCTTCATGATCATCCCGCTCCTGCTCATTCCTTACCTGACCCTGCTCTTCCAGACGGCACCTCCACGGCGGATCTTCCATTCGCTCCAGGGCCACGTGGTCATTGTGGGGTTTGACGAACTGGTCAAATCACTGGTAGAGAGCCTCCTGATCTCCGATCTTCCCATACTTATCGTGGTTGACAACCGGGAAACCGCGAGAAAGGCGGCGATCAAGTACGGAAACAGGGCATACGTGATCTGGGGGGACTTCTCTGACCCCGTCACCTGGAATAATGCCTGGGTGAAGAATGCCGGATACGTGATCGTCACCGGCGAAGAACGGGTGACCTCATCCGTGATTCTTGGAATACGGGAGATGTGCAAGGGGCAGATCATATCAGTGGTCGACAAGCTCGCCTTCGATCGGTACCTGCGGTATGCAGGGGCTGATTATGTCCTCTCCCCGAAACATGTCACGGGAAAGATCCTTGCCCGGCATGCCACCCTTACGTCGCATGTCGACACGATCGTGGAAGAGACAATTTATGATCACAGCAATCAGGAGATGACCGCCCCCCCGGGAGAAAAATTGAGAATTATCAATATCCCCATTCTTCCCGGTTCCCAGGCAGCCGGACGCCGGCTTGGTGACCTGGAACTCTTCGAACGGTACGGGATCGATACGCTCCTGCTTTCCCGGGGTGGGCATTTTCTCTTCGACCCCCCCGGAGAGGTGGTGATCGATACGAGCACAATGCTCTTCCTGATCGGAAAGGTGGACCGAATTCAGGATCTTGTCGAAAAGGAATTTCTCTCCAGGGATGACAGGAATGAACTGGCAATAATAGCAGGGTTTGGGGATGTGGGTGCTTCAACCCATCGTGAACTCACCGATCTTGGTATCGACTGCGTTGTCATCGACCGGAAGAAGCATCCCGTAACCGGGGTAATTGGAAATGCCGAGGATGAAACGACCCTTCGTGATGCCCATATCGAGGAGGCGAAATTCTTCATCGTGGCACTCAATGACGACGACGTGAATATTTTTGCCACCCTGATGGCAAGAAACCTCAATCCATCCCTGCGAATCCTGGCACGGGCCAACGAGGCAGCCTCTGTTGAAAAGCTCTACAGGGCAGGTGCAGATTACGTTGCTCTCCTTCCGGCAATAGGAGGACAGGTTATAGGCGGAGTGATCCTATCAGAAATTGCGGATGTGATCCTTGACCTGCCCAATAACCAGAAGGTGATCAGAAAGAGAATGGAAAAGGGTATCTCTCACACGGTTGGGTGGCTCGAGAAGAAGACGGGAGGAAAGATACTCGGCATCGAAGGGTTATCCAGGTCGGTCGTGCGTCCGGATGCCGGACTGACGCCCATGGCAGGTGACGCACTGATCGCAATGGGGACCGTGGAAGATTTGAAACGATTGATACGGCTTGTTTCTAGGATGTGACTGAAAAGATGAACGAAGAAGACAGGGCATGTGCGCTGGGACGTGTGGAGCAGATGATCAGGCATACCGTGTGGAGCAGCGGACGCACGGGACTGGTCATCGGGATCAGTGGCGGAGTGGACTCAGCCGTCGCTGCAGCCATGTGTTGCCGTGCGCTCGGAGGTTCGCGGGTTCTTGGCCTGACGCTCCCCACCCATGTCACCACACCCGAAGATATCGAGGATGCATCGGCATTGTGCAGGCAGCTCTCCATGGAGCACCGGACCATCCCGATAGATCCGATCCTCCAATCCTACCGCACCCTCCCCGGCTACCGGCAGGACCGGTCCCTGGAAGGAAACCTCATGGCCCGGACGAGAATGGCCATTCTCTACTACTATGCAAACCTCGAGGGACGCCTCGTGTGCGGGACTTCCAACAGGACCGAGTACCTGATCGGTTACTGCACAAAACACGGTGACAGTGCCGCCGACATCCAGCCGATCATCCACCTGTACAAGACCGAGGTATACCAGGCCGCACAGGATTTGGGCATTCCGGAAACGATCATTGAGAAGAGGCCGACTGCAGGCCTCTGGGCTGGCCAGATCGACGAGGATGAACTCGGCCTTTCCTACCCTGAGATAGACGATGCACTAAAAAGCCTGCGGGCAAACGGGTGGAAGAGCACGAATCCCGTGGAGGCGAAGGTGCTCTCTCTCGTGCAGAAGAGTGAACACAAGCGCCTGGATCCACCTAGTCTTCTAGGGCGGCTTCAAGTTCCCTAGTATACTCCTCGGGCCTGTTCAGAAATACCAGCCCTTCCCCGTAGCTTCCCACCATCGAGTACAGGGGTGCAGGACAGAGAGGGCACCTCCTGGCCATCTTCCCTGCATCAAGCATCCGCAAAGGCGGAATCCTGGAATATCGCGGGTTTTTCACCAGGCTTCCGTCAGCCAGTTCGTAATATGCCGCCCCCTGCATCGTCTCGTATTCCCCGTAATCACTTGAAAATGACGTTGATACAAGATTTGCCATCGAAAGCCGGGAATTTTTCGGGTTGATGGTGACATGCCCATATGACGGGGGAATGATCACACGATCTCCTGCATTGGCTGCAATCAACACCACATCCGAGAGATCCCGGGACTGGAGCAGGTAGTGCGCCGATCCCTCGAGCACCTCGTATACTTCCGGGTATCCCACACCCGCCGGATTTGCCGGGTGGTAGTGTCCCTTCGTCTTCACCTTCTCCCCGCAGAGAACCGCCGGAGGGATGACCGTCAGGTCATACCGCAATTTCCGGGAACGGAGCCATTCATGGTCTTTTTGACTCCGTGCAAGGTCCCTGTACATAAAATAGAGAGGTTCGTGAAATGGACATCCCGGTCCTCTCAATACGGTCCGCATCTCCATGACTGTGCGGACCGAGGGTTTGGGGAGTCGTCCTTCGAAGCCAAACATCAACTCTTCTTCTTCCGTACAAATACATAATATGCTGCGCCGCCGAGGACCGCAAGGAGAAGGACAACTACCAGCACCGGGTTTATTCCGGTACTCTCCACAACCACGATCCTGACCTTCATGGTATCCGATATCTGGCTGTTTTCCAGTGCATCACGATACCGTATCTCGGAATCGAGTCCATACTCCTTTTGCGTTGCCGAATCATCGATGCTTACTTCGTACCTGGCGACGGCTTTCTCTCCCGGCTGGAGATCGCCCAGGAAAGCGGTGTCGTCATTGCTTGAAAACGGATCAACGGCACTGATACGGGCCTGCGCGCTGTACGCGGTCGTGGCCCCGGTATTCTCGTATTCAACCTCTATTACTGTCTTCTGTCCGGCCTTCACTTCCCGCGGGTCGGATATCACCGTAAACGCTATCTTTCCGCCCACGGGAACACCTATTGTCACGATCTCGGACT
>DAWO01000050.1 GCA_002509485.1 Methanolinea sp. UBA477 | reverse complement strand
TGGGAGAAGGCTGTTTTCATCCTTGCCGATTGGTCTTCTCTGTGTTTCCCCGGTTATCCTCGCAGCGACAGGTTAGCCACTGCCATTCGTATTTCAGGCCAGGAATCTCTCCGCCTCAACCACAAATCTAATCCTTGTATGCTGGCTTTTTGTAATGCCTGGCATCTCAATTGTTGATATTTTGCCTTCTTCACCTGGGTTTTCCTGTCTTCATGGGTCTCTTTTTACTTCCCTCCCGTCTCCTGGAATAATCCAGTTAGTTGTTGGTGTAGTCATACAGGTTCTTGCATGTCCGGGTGCCTTCACCGGAGTGTAAAGCGCACCACGATCATACAAATACTCTCAATCGTATTAAATGTTATGATTTTATTTGGATTGTTTCGACAAAAACCAGCAAAACCGGGAGACGCCGCATCATTGCCTGTTCAGAAAAATGATCATCAGGGGATCTGATCTCCCGGTCGCGACAACCAGTCTTTTGAGGGGGGCAACTGCCTGTTCGAATAAGAATCCACTAGTGCTTGGAGCGGTTCGTAATAGTATAACAAATTTTAACAAAATTATCACAAAATATAAAAAATCGAAACATTTTTATGATTTAAAGTAATAGTGCATGCATGTCGGGAGAAGATTCGACGATACCTGTGGAGACCAAGCAGTATACTGCTATGATGGGTAGTTTGTCGCATTTTTCCGGCTTTAAGTTGTCTGATGACACAGAGATGGTTGATCATGTACAGAATAATAAAGGATGACGGGACGGAGACAGTCCTCGATACCTCGACCGATCCCTGGATCTATCTAGCTCCGAGATCGGAATCCAAAAAGGACCAGAGGTATCGACGTGGAAGCGACCTGTTCGTGAAAGAGCGGCCCGGGAAACCTGACATCTATTACATGTACCGGTGGAGCCAGGTGCCGGATGAACAGGAGAGTATCCATGTGATACACATGAAAGCTGCAGAACGGTTCCTGGAAGAGCAGGGCCTGGCCCTGAAGAATTATCCGGATATCAGGGCGAGCGAGACACTCCGGTCCTACGGGTACGGGATCCTGGAGGAATTCTAACTATTTTTCCGAACAGATAGGATTGAATCACCTGCGGTGAACAAAAAATGGAAAGGCGCGAGACCAATCGCGATCTTTTTTCCTGTTTTTTGCGGGTTTTTTAAAAAATTCATTCACATATCCACGAGATACACCAGCAATCCCGACAGGGCACGAGTGTATATCTCCGGACGATACACCGGTGAGCGAACCCCGGTAACCATTCCATATATGCCAATCGGCATGTACATCGTCAAACTGGTCGGCGATGAAGAGTCACGAACCTACGAAGTGGTGGTCACACCCGGAGAAGAGAAGAGAATACATGCTGTGTTTTCCGAATAAAAGGTTCTGACGGGAAAAGTCGCATATTCATTCTCCCGTTTACAGGGAGGGAAAAGTAGGGGACGTACGGTTGAAAAGGCGGGGGAATACCCAAAAGTCTCTGGTTTTTTCGGTATCCTCCCAGAAGTGTGCAACGGATGCCTTTCCAACCGTGATATTTTTGTATCCTGTCTTGCTGGTCTTTTCCGGTTATCCCTGCATTTTGTTCATCTATCACTGTGTCTTTTGCTTTTTTTTTGCTCAATCCCCCCTATCCGCTCATTACTGTTGCTGTTTTTTCATGTTCACAGGCAACATAGTCGCTTGGTGCCTTCCCTGTCCCGGGCAGGCACCATAATCTTACAAATGTTGCAATTTGTAATAAATTTTCTGATTTTTAAAAAATTTTTGAGGCAGGGCAATCAGGTTTTTTCTTGGGAGGCATGACATAACGGGATCAGGTCTTCATGTCTCATATTTGACCATTGAAGAATTTAACTGCAAAATGAGTCTATAATGACGATTGTGACTCAGCCACTCACTCAATCACTCTCACAAGAACGCCAGGCTTCGGTAGGATAATATCTTCATTATTTATGATTTTATGGTATATTCTGGAGAAAAACGGGTGTCTTTTAAAAATGGTGTCACTTTTTCACGTCATCATCAGGAGTAGATCCCGATCAGGAGCTGCTCGAGCGTGAGAGTATTGTTGGCAACTACGAGCGAGTACCAGCCGATAATGACGCACATGACACAGATTCCTGCACCATTCATGATCCTGTCGGATAAAGTGGCTACCAGGACCACGAAGACAAGGACCAGCCATTTTACAAAGAGGTGTATCATGGGGACTCCCACCACCCCTGCCATGATCGGGTTCATCTCGTATCCCCCGAGGCTGATGACGAGCGACGTGGTGAGAACATCAAGGTTGAGGAGCACCCCGAGGATGATGATGGCTACAAAAAATGTAACATTATCTGAATTAGTATGAACAAAATAACGTGAAATATCACTTCTCTTGAACCCTGGAAGCATTATATCGATTATTTCCTGGAGACTTAATAATACATCTGCACTAGTGCAATTCTTTTCCGAGGATTTGAGCGAACTGCCGAAAGTTACTCAGCTTTTTCTAGAGGGGGCAGTCTTGTTCAGTGTATTCTAACGCGAAATTGTCCCGTCTGCTCACGAAAAAAAGACTATTCACCATTCATTCCGGTCATTGCGATTCAAGGCAGGACCTGTGGGAATAATGTTGCGAAAGTTCACCGGGAAGGAAGCCGGGATTATACAGCGCAACCTTACCAGAAGATATTCACCGGAACAACAGCAGTTTTTTCGGGTCATCGGACAGCAAAAACACAGTTTTTGCGCCCGGTTCTACGGTGAATCGACGTGAAAATGACGTCAATGCATATGTCCGATATGACCCAGAATAGCAATTGGGATCATAGTTACAACAAACGAAATAATACTCATGTATACCGGAGTAGCAATTAAAAATTTTCCGTTTCGGTATATTTTTTAATACGAAAAACCAGATTAGTGTAATCATTAGTGGGAAAAGTACCTCAATGGCAAGTGACGCAAAACGATATGTTCTCCCGTTCACCGCGATCGTCGGGCAGGAGCTGATGAAGAAGGCACTTCTCCTGAATGCCATCAACCCCCGGATCGGGGGGGTGCTGATCAGGGGCGAGAAGGGGACGGCCAAGTCGACCGCCGTCCGGGCGCTGGCAGAGCTCCTGCCTGTCATCCGCGTGGTGAAGGGGTGTCCTTTCTCCTGCAATCCCAACGATAAACGTGAAATGTGCGAGAACTGCCTGGCGGCCGGAGCCACTCTTGAATACGGGGAGCGGACGGTCCGTGTCGTGGATCTCCCGCTCGGCGTCACCGAGGACCGCCTCGTCGGGACGATCGATATCGAGTCGGCCATAAAAGAGGGGAGAAAACGGATCGAGCCGGGGATTCTCGCGGCAGTCAACCGGGGAATCCTCTACATCGACGAGGTGAACCTGCTCGACGACCATATCGCCGATGTTCTCCTCGACTCGGCGGCACTGGGGGTGAACGTCGTGGAGCGGGAAGGGATATCCTTTACCCACCCTGCCCGCTTCATCCTTATCGGGACCATGAACCCCGAGGAAGGGGAGATCCGCCCCCAGCTCCTTGACCGGTTCGGCCTCCAGGTCACGGTGGAAGCCCTGTCAGACCCTGCACAGCGGATAGAGATCGTCAGATCGGCAGAGCGCTTCGATGCCAATCCGGGAGAATTTTCATCGGCAGCCGGGCCCGCCCAGGAAGAACTTCGCCAGAGGATACGAAAAGCCCAGGCATTGCTCCCGGAGGTCACTATATCCGACGGGCTCCTGGAGACGGTGGTCTCTGCCTGCGTCGAGATGGGGATCGCCACCCACCGGGCCGAGATCACCATCGTCCGCACCGCAAAGACCTTAGCCGCCTTATCCGGGAGAAAGGAAGTGAACACAGCCGATGTCAGGGAGGCGATGGAGCTCGCCCTCCCACATCGTATGAGGAGAAGACCCTTCGAAGAGCCGAGGCTCGACCCGGACCAGATGGATGATGCCCTGAAAAAAGCGGAGGAATCCCGCCAGAAAAAACAGGGGACGCAGCAGCCTGAAGAGGAGAAGGAACCTCGCGGGACCCCGGAGGAGTCCGGATCCAAGGGTGATGGTGGCGGGGAGGGAAGTGGAAAGCGGCAGTCGACCGGACCGATGCAGGAACGGGTATTCTCCATCGGCGACCCTGTCGACAGCGATAAGATCCGCCCGCTCCAGCGCAGGGACCGGCAGAAACGCAGGAAACTCTCTGGCAGGCGGGTTGAGAGCTTTGCCTCCGGTCCTCACGGATCCTATATCTCGTCGCGGATGCCCCAGGGCCCGCCGGATCCCGCCCTCGATGCCACCATCCGCGCCGCCGCGCCATACCAGTTGGCAAGGGATCATAGCTCATGTGCCCTGGTGGTGAAAGATCCGGATATCAGGGAGAAAGTAAGGGTCGGGAAGGTGTCGTCCTCGTGCATCTTCGTCGTCGATGCAAGCGGCTCGATGGGGGCCCAGGCCAGGATGGAAGCGGCGAAAGGTGCGGTGCTCTCGCTTCTCCTGGACTCGTACAGGCAAAGGGACCGGGTAGGGATGGTCGCATTCCGGGGCGATACGGCCGATCTCGTCCTTCCCCTCTGCAGTAGCGTCGACCTGGCACGAAAGTGCCTTGCCGAACTTCCCACCGGCGGAAAGACGCCTCTTTCACTCGGGCTTGCAAAGGGCGTTGAAGCGCTTCTGCGTGAGAAGAGAAAGAACCGTGAGACCATCCCGGTCATGGTGCTCATATCGGACGGGAGGGCCAACGTGTCAGGTGAAGGGAAAATCAGGGACGAGGTTCTCGGCGTCTCTGATCGTATCAGGGAATGCGGCATACACCTGGTGGTGATCGACACGGAAGAGCGGAAAGAATCCTTCGTGAAGATGCAGCTCGGCTTCTGCCGCGAGATCGCCGAGTCGTCCGGCGGGCATTACTACCAGCTCGGGGATCTCGAACCGGGAGCCGTCCGTTCGATCGCGGCAAACGAGATCGCAGGATTATGCGAAGTCTCGTGAGAATGAACCAGGGGTCTCCTGCCGGCGATTCTCTCAGATAAACACAACTTACGCCTTGTATCGAAGAGCCATCAGGGAGAGATTCATCTCTCTTCGTCTGCCGTCTTCGGAGACAGTTTTTTTCGAAAAAGTCTCTTCGCTACCGGGTGTGGACAGGATTGCTGAACCGGATACATTTTGTGGGGTTTTTTCCTCCCCCACACCCCATATGCGATGCCACCCCGCCGCCGAAAATACCGCAAGGCTTTCCGCCCTCGACCCGGGGCGACCTGCGGTCACCTTCGAACTTTACAGCCATAATTGATAAGTTGAGTATAAGTTCTGTGAGGATGCCCCGGCGGCGGTTGGGAGTGACGGGATTGGTATGAAGATAGCAATTCGATTCGATCGCCCCACACAAACCAGCGAGGAGACTTAAAAATTGTTAAAGTGTTACCTTCCTGAAGCGGTGAACGCTTATCGCGATCACGACCACCGCCAGCAGCAGCAGTGCGCCGATGCGGGACCAGAGGATCAGCCCTTCCTGCAGCGCACGTATGCTGTCGATGGCATAGCTCACCGGGTTTGCATATGCAAACGGCCGCAGCCACGAGGGCATGACGTCATAGGGCATCAGGGCGCTGCTGGTGAAGAAGAGCGGCATGCTGACTATCGCGTTGAACCCTGCATACGAGTCATGATCTGAGAGGTGCAAGGCGACGGTCGTGGAGAAGGCAGAGAGAAGCAGGCCGAACAGGGCGAGGATGCCATAGGTGAGGGCAAGTTCGGCAGGGGGGAGGAGCGATGCTCCGAGGATGAATGCAAGCACGAGGATGACCGTTGCCTGGATCAGGCCGCGGGTGGTGATGAAACAGATCTTTCCAAAGAGTATACTCTCCCTCGGGGCAGGGAGTGCCAGGAACTTGTTTAAAAATCCAAGGATCTTGTCGAAGATGAGGAGCGATCCTCCCTGAAGCGATGCACCGAGCATGGTCAGGACAAGTATCCCGGGCGTGATGAAGTCGATATAGTTGGTGGTAAACGTGGTAGGGAGCGCCAGACCGACGAAGATGAGCCATGCCGCGGGCATCACGAGGGCCGAGAAGACCGAGAGCCTCCCCCGGAGCCACCTGAGCAGATCCCGCTCGAAATAGTAGATGATATCCTTCATCAGCGCCTCCGGAGCATCGTCCTGAACCGGTGGTCGTCGAAACCTCCCGCATCATCCCGTGTCTGTACCAGTGAGAGGAAAATATCGTCGAGGGTCGGGGTCCTGACCGATATCGACCGGACCGATGCCCCCTGGTCTTCGAAACAACGGACGAGTCCCGGCACCTTCACGCTCCCTTCCGCCGCCGAGAAGACGAGGTCATCCTCTTCCTCACCAAGGAATTGAATGCCTTCCGGTAGTGTCCCGTCCCACTGACCTGTGATACGTGCGGTGATGATATCCAAGCCCACCCGGCTCTTCAGCACGGCAGGCGAATCAACCGCGACGAGCCTGCCATGGTCGAGGATGGCCACCCTGTCGCAGGAGAAGTCGGCCTCGTCCATGTAATGGGTGGTGACGAATATCGTCATGCCACGCCCCTTGAGGGCACGGATATGCTCCCAGATCTTCCTCCTGGCGGCAACGTCGAGCCCGATGGTCGGTTCGTCCAGGAAGAGCACGCTCGGCTCGTGCACCAGTGCCTGGGCCAGCTCGAGCCGGCGGCGCATCCCTCCCGAGTATGTCCTGACCAGGTCGTCTGCGCGGTCGCAGAGCTCCATGATCTCCAGTACCTCGTCGATCTTCTCGTCACGGCGGTCGATACCGTACAGCTTGCCAAAGAGGGCCACATTCTCCCTCCCGGTCAGCTTGATGTCCACAGCCATCTCCTGGGGAACGTAGCTGATATGCTCCCTGACTTCCCGCGCCTCCGATACGACGTCATGTCCGCAGACCCTGGCCGATCCCGATGACGGGCGGAGAAGTGTGGTCAGCATGAGGACGGTGGTGGTCTTCCCCGAGCCGTTCGGACCGAGCAGGCCGAAGATCTCGTTTCCTATGGAGAGGGAGAGTTTATCGACGGCGCAGAGCGTCCCGTAGAGCCGGGTCAGATCCGTGGTCTCGATGGCGGTATCCATGGCTGGCAGAACCTCATTCTATATCTTTCGTATTATGGAATAAGGAGAATCCCTTGGATCCAGTCACACTTCTCTTTTGAAAAGTTACACTTTTTCATAGATCTCATCTCTTTTCTCCACTAAA
Source organism: Methanolinea sp. UBA477 (assembly GCA_002509485.1). Lineage (GTDB taxonomy): Archaea > Halobacteriota > Methanomicrobia > Methanomicrobiales > Methanospirillaceae > SD8. Next base: position 13,955 of record DAWO01000050.1, on the reverse strand, counting down.
TAAGACAATTTTTAAGATAAGTGTTACCGAAATATATTGTCTACAATGTTTAAAGGACTGGTGATCGTATGTCTCATTTTCCTGGCTGTCGCGGCCCCGGCAGCCGGCATGGAGATTTCCCGGGTGGCGGAGGCCGCGGATGGTGGCGGGTGTATTGTCCATGTGACTCTGGACGAATCTTCAATCGCAGGGATAACGGAGCATATACCTCCGGGATCCACCGTTGTTTCCTGTTCTCTACCCGCGGACCAGTGGAGGCAGTCCGGCAATAACCTGTTCCTTGCCGTCATCGGCGAAGACGAGGTCACGTATACAGTATCAGGCTGCCGGCCCGAGGAACTGTCAGGCACCTGGATTGATCTCTCGGACGGGAACAAGGGGGATGTATCCATGGCTGGCGTATCTTCACCCCCCGGTAATCAGGAATACAATCAGGATAGTCATCTTTCAGGAGCCACACCTTTGCCGACGAAGGCCGGAAATACTGCCTCGATAGCAGGATTGACGCTCGCAGCCATTGCTTTTGCGGCATGTGCGGGAAGGAGGGGTAAGCAGTGAATCTGAGAGGGCTCCTCATCATCATCCTGCTTGCCGCAATATCCTTTGCTCCGGTAGCCGGAGCAGGAATGCCCGGCGACGAAAACGGCGATTCGGTCCTTTCGCGCGAGGAGGTAGCGGAACATATTCTCCGTTACCTTGCCTGCGATGCAGGTGAAGACTGCATAGATGCACCCGATGAAAATGAAATTCTCGATATTGTACACATATACTCTGCCTGGGACGGGAGATCAAAGGAGATAGTCGACTCAGCCGGAAAGACACATACGCTCGTCCGCCCGTTCCACAGCGTTGTGGTGATGAACGGCGAGACGCTCGAGACCATGCGTTCGCTTGGGGTGGCCCCGTCGGTTGTTGTCGCGGTCGACAAGTACACCCCGCAGAAACCCGAATTCTTCCCCGAGTACGCAGGGACACCGTCGGTCGGCTCCATCTGGGCTCCCGATTATGAACGCATTCTTGCTGCCCGGCCTGATGCCGTCTTCCTGTACGCCACGGTGAGCACGAAAGAATGCGATGAAATCGAGAAGCGCATCACAACCGCCAATCCCGAAATCACTGTCTTCCGGATTGACTGTTACCATCCGGAAACGTATCTTAATGACGTAAAGACTCTTGGCGAAATCTTTGACCGACAGGAAGAGAGCGAGCGCCTGTCGGGCTTCTATAGTTCTATCCTTGAAACACTCGATGACGCGCTGTCCACCGCCGATCCCGGTTCCCGGTCGGATGTTTACTTCGAGACCTGGACCGACTACAAGACGGCCGGTCCGGGATCAGGGTACCATGACAAGGTAGGGCTGGCCGGCGGGAAGAACATCTTCTCCGACAGTGCGGCCGAATACCCCGAGATTGACCCCGAGGCGGTTATCGAACGTCAACCCGATGTCGTTGTGAAACTCGTGGGCACAGGCAAGTACACGTTCGGCGGCTATACGGGGATCAATGCGACGGAGTTTGCCGCCGTGAAGCAGTCGCTTGTCTCCCGCCCGGGCTGGGGATATCTTCCTGCGGTGGAGGATGACCGGGTTTACGTCCTCCACACCGCGATCCTCGGCGGACCGCAATATATAATCGGCGAAGCTTACCTTGCGAAATGGTTCCATCCGGACCTCTTCAGGGACTTTGACCCGAACGGACTGCACCGCACGTATCTCTCCGAATTCCAGGGACTGGATCCAGGGATGGCGGATCCGTCCCTCTTCGTCTACCCGGTCGAACCATGAAAGATACCGAACGGGAGCTGGCTGCCGACCAGCTGCAAAGCGGGGATGTGACCCGGACCTACCGCGAGATGATCTCCAGGCGGGTGCTTGCCATCGCCGTCCTTGCGGCGGCCATTATACTTCTTGCCGCGGTAGCCGTGACTCTCGGTTCGGCCGATCTCACGGTATCAGAGGTCTATATCGCGATCTTCTCCCGGTTCTTTCCCGGGAATCTCTCCATCGATCCCCTCACATCGACCATCGTCTGGGATTTCCGGCTGCACCGGGTGATCTTTGCCGTGCTCGCAGGCTTTGGCCTTGCGGTCGCCGGTGCGATGATGCAGGGGGTGCTCAGAAACCCGCTTGCAAGCCCGTTCACGCTCGGGATTGCATCGGCAGCGACGTTTGGCGCAGCCCTTGCAATCGTCTTTCTTCCCCCGCTCTTCGACGGTGACCTCGTGCTGGTCGCATGCGCATTTTCGGCAAGCCTGCTTGCGACGGCGGCAATATACGGGCTCTCGAGGTACAGGGGTATGTCTGCCGAGAGCATGGTGCTTGCAGGGATCATCCTCATGTACCTGTTCGGAGCCATCACTTCCTTCCTGCAGTACACGGGGAACACGGAGCAGCTCCAGGCGGTCGTCTTCTGGATGTTCGGGAGCCTCCAGCAGACCTCGTGGCTGAAGTGCGGGATCGTTGGTGTGGTTCTCGGCATCTCTGTNNAGGACTGTGCACATGTTCATTGCCGCCCTCATCACTGCATCGATCATCTGCTTTACCGGCACCATCGGGTTCATCGGCCTGGTCTCCCCGCACATCACCCGCCTTGCGCTTGGTGGGGACCACCGCTATCTTCTGGTAGCATCCGGGCTTATCGGCGCCCTTATCCTGCTTCTCGCCGACAGCCTTGCACGGACCATTCTCGCACCAACCATCATCCCCGTCGGGATTATGACTGCCTTCATAGGGATACCGTTCTTCCTGTACCTGTTCCTGCGCCGGAAGGAGGAATACTGGTGATTGCAGAAGTACGCGGTCTCTCGTTTTCGTACAGGAACCGGGCGGTACTCTCCGATGTATCCTTTACCCTCGAAGAAGGAACGGTGCTCGGGGTGGTCGGGCCGAACGGCTGCGGGAAGACCACGCTCATCAAGTGCCTTGACCGGATACTCGACCCCCGGGGGACTGTGAAGATCCGGGGACGCGACATTGCCGATTACCGCGGGGACGAACTGGCACGGACGGTCGCCTATGTCCCGCAGGCGCTGTCAGTCGGGATGGCGATGACCGTGCTCGAGGTGGTGCTGATGGGGAGAAAACCGCATGTCAGGTGGAGCGTATCGGACGATGACATATCACTGGTCACCAATACGCTGTCCTGTCTGGGAATAGGCCACCTTGCCTTCCGGAAACTGACGCAGGTCAGCGGGGGGGAGAGGCAGAAAGTGATGATCGCACGGGCGCTCGTGCAGGAACCGTCGCTCCTCCTCCTCGACGAACCGACGAGTGCTCTCGATGTCCGCCACCAGCTCGAGGTTATGGGACTGATACAGTCTGTAGTACGCGAGCGGAGGATCGGGGCGCTTGCGGCAATCCATGACCTGAACCTGGCGGCCCGGTTCTGCGACTCGATCGTAGTGCTCCACGAGGGGAAGGTGAGAGCCGCCGGAAATCCCGGTTCTCTCCTCACCCCGGAACTCATCCGGGAAGTGTATGGAGTGAAAGCGGTTGTGGGAAGAGAAGAGGGCCTGCCATACATCCTTCCGGTCGAGCCGGTCGGGAGTGAGACGCGATGAAGGTTACGGCGATTGTCTGGGGAAGTGAGCTCCCCATGCTGACGACAGCGGCAGACAAGTACGGGATCTCCCTTACCGCGTGGGCGACGTATCGCCTGAAAGACCCCGCAATACTCGAACAGGCGATAGGGAGCCTCATGGGTGCGGATATAATTCTTCTCCACCCCACCGCCGATGCCTACTGGGATACCCTTGTCCCTTCACTGGAGGGCGATATCCCGGTCATCTCCTTCGGCCACGACCAGTCGTTCTGGGAACTCTCCACCGTTCCGCTCCAGGTGACGGCGACGGTCAACGCCTATTTTACCTGCGGAGGCCCGGCGAACATGGAGAACCTCTTCTTGTACCTCCGCGGCCGGGTGCTCGGTGAGAACGTCGCCTACTCTCCGCCGAAGACCGGGCGCTGGGAAGGTGTATACCATCCCGATGCACCCGATGTGTTTGGTTCCACCGGGGAATATCTCCAGTGGCGGGGAACTTCGCACCAGGACACGATCGGGATACTCTTCTACCGCATCTACTGGGCAAACGGGGATCTCGAGGCAATAGATGCCCTCATACGCCAATTTGAACTCCATGCCAATGTTATAGCCGTCTTTTCGACCGGTACAGGCGACCAGGAGGCGGGAGCACTCCCTGCAACCGATGTGGTAAGGAAATTCCTCACCGGTCGCATCGATGCGCTTGTCTGCCTCGCCTCGTCCGCCCTCTCGCCTGATGCCGGGGCTCCCGAGGAGTTGTTCAGGGAAATTGGTGTCCCGGTATTCCACCCGCTTGTTCTTTATTACCGAACCGAGGAGGCGTGGCTCGAAAGCAACGACGGCATGGGGAGCTCGGAACTCGGCTGGTCGGTCGTCCTGCCCGAGATGTATGGGATGGTCGGAATGATACCCGTGGCAAGCGCCATGCAGGAGGGGCCGGAGGGTCCCGATCATGCCTGGCACCGGCCCATCGCGGAGCGGGTGGAGACCCTCTCACAGAGGGTCCTTGCCTGGGTGAGGCTCCGGCGAATTCCGAACCATGAAAAGAAGGTGGCTTTTATCCTGAATAGTGCTGCCTGCGCTTCAGTCGAAGCAAACGTCGGAGCTGCTGCCCATCTCGACACGCTCGAAAGCGTGACGAGGATTCTTCGCCACCTGCGGGACCAGGGTTACCGCGTGGACGTCCCTGTGAGCGGGGAGGCGCTTGCACGAGAGATCCTTGAAAAGAGGGCAATCAACGAATTCCGGTGGACGACCGTGGAGGACATCGTCCGCCGTGGCGGAGCACTCGGGTTCGTGGATCTCTCCACCTACCGATCCTGGTTCGGGGAACTTGATCCCGGGCTTGCGGAACTCATCACCGGTTCCTGGGGTGAACCGCCGGGCGAAGAGCGTGATGGTGTGCCTCCCGCCATGCTCTATAATGGATCGATCGTGGTGAGCGGGCTATCCTTCGGAAACGCGGTGGTCTGCACACAGCCCAAGCGCGGATGCGCCGGTTCGCGCTGCGACGGGCAGGTCTGCCGGATCCTCCACGACCCCCACCTCCCGCCGCCTCATCACTACATTGCGGCCTACCGCTATCTCGAGCGGGTATTCTGTGCCGACGTGATCGTCCACATGGGGACCCACGGGACGCTCGAGTTCCTGCCCGGAAAATCTGCCGCCCTCTCCGGGAGCTGTCTGCCCGATGCAGTCATCGGGTCGCTCCCGTTCCTCTACATCTACAACTCGGACAACCCGTCGGAGGGGACGATTGCGAAACGGAGAGGATCGGCGGTCATCGTCGACCACATGCAGACGGTGATGGCGCCCACAGGGCCTTACGGAGCGTTGCAGGAACTCGAGGACCGGATAAGCGAGTATCGGAAGTACAGGGACTCCGAACGGGCAAAGGCACATGCCCTCGAGCACGAGATTGCAGATCTCGTGCGCAGGGCAAAACTCGAGCGCGAGGCCGGACTGGATAACCCCGACACCACGTTTGACGAGCTGCTTGATAATATCCATCGTGTCCTCTCCGGTCTCTATGCCACCCGTATCCCTGAGGGGATGCATATCTTCGGGTGCATGCCCGAAGGCGACCGGCGGACCCGGTTCATCGCCACCACCCTCAATCATGACGGGAGCGTGCATGCCCTCCTCCTGCGCATGATGGGACTCGATATCCGCGTCTCCGAATCGGAGACCGCCCTCATTCGCGTGCTCGACCGGCTTGCCGAGGAGCTTATCGGCCGGATTCTCTGCGGGTCGGATCCGGGTGAAGCGGGAAGACAGGTTCTGGGTGACCGCTACCAGAAAGACGACCCTGATGGCCTGGAATCACTCTATGAGAGGGTGCAGGATCTTGCCAGGCGGATTTCATCGTCGGACGAGATGGGGGGCCTTGTAAACGGTATGGCTGGCGGTCATATCCCGCCCGGGCCTTCGGGCCTGCTTTCGCGTGGGAAGACGGAGATCCTCCCCACAGGAAGAAACTTTTATTCACTTGACCCAAGGGCGGTGCCGACCCCTGCGGCCTGGAAGGTGGGCCAGAGGCTTGCCGATCTCACGGTCGAAAAATACCGCGACGAGCACGGAAACTACCCCCGGAACGTGGCCATGCTCTGGATGGCTTCCGACATCATGTGGGCCGACGGCGAGCAGTTCGCCCAGATACTCGCCCTGATCGGGGTGGAGCCGGTCTGGGAACACGGCAGGCTGCATTCCTTCAGGGTAATTCCACACGAACGCCTCGGCAGGCCGCGTATCGACGTGACGGTGCGGGTCAGCGGGATATTGCGGGACTGTTTCTACCAGTGCATCGAGCTCCTCGACGACGCTATACGGGAAGTTGCCGCGCTTGATGAACCCGAAACCATCAACTTCCTTCGGAAAAATGCGGAAGCGGAATCAGACGCTCCCCGTATTTTTGGCGCACCGGAAGGGACCTATGGAATGGGGGTGAACCTGGCAGTCTATGCCTCCGCATGGGAAGAGACTGATGACCTTGCCGACATCTTCATCTTCTGGAACGGGTTTGCCTATGGCCGGGGACGGTTCGGCGAAGAAGCCCGGGCCGGGCTGGTCTCAAGGCTCGGGTCGGTCGACCTCACATTCAACAAGACCGCCACAGACGAGTATGACCTGCTCGGCTGCTGCTGTTACTTCGGGTCGCACGGTGGCCTTACGGCGGCCGCAAGGCGTGTCTCCGGGAAGAAAGTAGAGGCATATTACGGTGATACGAGGAACGTGAACCGTGCCGAGGTCCGCACTCTCGCTGATGAGATCCGCCGGGTTGTGCGGACGAAACTCCTCAATCCCCAGTGGATCGAGGGGCTGAAGGCACACGGGTACGCCGGTGCGAGCGAGATCGCCCGGCGTGCAGGACGTGTCTATGGCTGGGACGCGACAACAGGGGAGGTCGACGACTGGATCTTCGATGATATCACCCGGACTTTCTTCTTAGACGACGAAAACCGCGAGTTCTTCCGCGAGCATAATGTCTGGGCACTCGAGGAGATGGGGAGGAGGCTTCTCGAGGCATACGAACGCGGTATGTGGGAAGCGGACGAAGAGGCAATTCGCGGCCTCCGTGAAGCCTATCTCGAGATAGAGGGCGATCTCGAGGAGGAGATGGGTGATGTGACCGGACGTCTCCAGGGCGGGGCGATCGATGTCATCACCCCTGACGAGATCCGGGACTGGCGCCGCACCATGGACCAGGCGGGTATCCTGCGGAGACGAAGCGATGCAGAAAACCCGTGAAAAGTCCGTGTCATGTATCATAATTCATCATCTTGTAAAAGGGTTTGATTGAATTCGGGTCCGCAGAATTCCCTGCACATTTCTCTGATAAGGTTTGCCACCCCGAAACCGGGTTATACCTGCAAACAACAACACCTAATCAGAGGTACACGAGATGAGACCGGAAATCAAGGAAAAGATACAGGATTTGCTTGCACATTCAGATGAGATTACGGAGGATATCGATACGATGGCAGAAGAGATGCTCGGCACCGTGCCTTTCATTCTCTCCATCTTAAACGAACGCCCTGAAGCGTTCGTCTTCAATACATTCGGCGATTTGTATACCGGGAGGCCGAAGAGCATGGACGTGCGGACAGCAGAACTCGTCACCATCGCTGCTGCGGCCGCCCTCAAGTCAGAGGCATGCCTGAAAGTCCACATCTCTGCCGCGATGAAGGCCGGGGTGACACGGGACGAGATCCTCGATACCATCCTTATTGCAGCACTCATGGGAAGGACGTCGATTCTCTCACCTTCCTTGAAGGTCTTTCAGGATGCCGCCGGAAGCAGGGAGGAGATCTGAAAAATCCTTGTCCAACCACTTCCGATCCGGGAAGTGGCGCCCCTCTTCCAAAACCCGGTGATTATCACACCGTGATATGTAAAGGATCAATCCCTCTCGTAATTCCAGGCAAGACGGACTGGGATATGTCACTCTGCTACTTATTCGGAACTACATCCGCATATCCGGGTTTCGGTTTCCCGGCCGAAAAACGGCAGAGAACTCGCTCATAGAGTTGTCCAGGGATGAGAACGGCCATAATGAACCACTCCCCTGTCCAGTCCTCGCGGACGAAACGAAATTCATATCTTCTCATCTCTGTATTGTTCTTCAGAGACCTGCTTTTTGCAGGAGGTTTGTGGTAGAAATGACGTCTCTTCGTTTGATATTCCTGGCGATACTGGTTCTTTCGGTATGCATCGTCCCGGCATCGGCGATGACCCCGATCTTTACATACAGGGGGACGGTCACCGATCTCGATCCGGCCGGCGAAACCCTGACCATAGCAGCCACTCACAAATGGGGATGCATGTTTGAAGAGGATTTTGCCATCTGCGGCTGGATTGAGATTGATCCCCGGGAGATGTGGGCAACGGTTCCGGTAAACGAGGTGTTTTCATACACACATGCCGGTGATACCGTTGAGGTGACCGGCAATCCCAATGGGTCATGGCAAGGGATCGCCAAGCTTGTCCCAACGTCCGTGATAGACAACTGGTATGCCACCGATCTCTTCGGTGACCCGTCCACTCTTCATGCCCCGCTTGATGAAGGATACGAACTCTGGTATCAAACTGACACCGACTGCGCCAGCTGCTCAGGCAATGTCTGTACTGCCGATGTGGCACTGGTCACCATCTCACGGTCCGGCCAGGAGAGGTGGACGGGCTGGCTTCTCCCGGGAGAGGTCCACACCTATTATGATCCAGGCGACCTGTCACGAATCTCCGTGAAGTTCGTATCAGGTGAGACATCCTCGATTTCGTGCCCGGATTCCGACTTCAACCCCTTCGGGCCTGAACCCTTCTCTCGTTTCGTCGTCAATGTCCGGCCCTCCGCCACGGGGTCACTGGTTGTTACCTCAATTCCCGATGGCGCTAGTACCTACATCGACGGCCAGTATCGGGGCCCCACCCCGCTTTTCCTTGCAGGAATCGAACCAGGCGTGTATACTGTCCTGGTCGAGAAAGAAGGATACGAATCCTGGGATACCGTGGTCGAGGTACGGTCGGGGCGGTCATCCACGACGAGCGCCAGGCTTGTCCCCCTGTATGGAACTCTGAATGTCCGTTCAATGCCTTCAGGGGCCCGGATATTCCTCGACGGGACAGCTGCGGGATACACGCCGACCGTTCTGGGGGGAGTGCTTCCCGGCTCACACACGGTCACCTTCTCAAAGGAAGGCTATTATCCGGCCGATACGACGGTCCATGTATCTGCAGGACAGATATCGTTCGCGTACAAGCGACTCAGGGCTGGGGATGGAGCAGTCGGGGCGATGTGAGATTGGGCCCCGGGATTCTTTTTTCCGGCAAATTTTTTGAAAAAGGCTCAATCAAGGGATGGAGAGCGGTTGTCCGGATTCCTTACGGGATGCCCTTTGGTTTACGTAAACGGTCTTTACAGAGTTTGCATCTGGTTGGATACCGTGTGAATCCAATGATGATAACGGAATATGGGTGTCAGTCCACCTGCAGCGACTTTTCCGGCAAAAGGTTTGAGCCCTATCGTTCTCTGTTTTATCCTGAAGAACCCGGGCTTTTTATGCGTCGGAGCCGTCACGAGACCATACATCCTCTTCCAGCCGACAGGGTGTGGATTACCCCCGTGATACAATCCAGGCGGAGCATTCTCTTTACCGGAGTACTGGTGCCGAACAACGCGAAAACGAAAAGATATGCAACCTGTTCCGGGAGGATCAAACCCCGGAATCTTCGGTCTTCTGACTCTTATCGACTTTGGGTCCGAGCCGCTGCCGTTTCATCTTCTTTGCCCCGAACTCCGGGTGAAGGTAGCGGCCGCGGTCTTTCGTCCGTGATCCCCACTGGATGGCCTCTGTCGGGCAGAAATGCATGCACCCCATGCAGAGCTGGCAATGGTGAAGCCATCTCGGTATACCATCCACCATCTCGATATTCTCCACGGGGCAGACCTTTGCGCAGGTCCCGCAGAAGATGCAGTCTTCGGTCACCCAGAACTTCTCGTCGAGAGTATCGGTGTGCCGTATGTATCCGGGGTAGAAGAGGCGCCGGAGGAGCGAAGAGAAGGGGGCTTTGGGCAAAGGAATTTTTTCTCCACGCTGTATGAGACCTGCGATGGTGTCGATCGTTTCGTCGGCACGGTCCAGTATCTTTTCGAGCTTCGCACCGGTGGGCGGTCGCGAGAGTGGCACGAAATTCCCGGGCATCGCTACTGCCCAGGCCCCATCGAGGTTCCTGCCCTGTTCTTTGAAGATCGCATTGAGCTGGTGCAGCGCCGATATACCTATACCCCCCATGGTGAGGACCGCGAAGAGGTACTCACATCTCCCGGTATCCAGCCGCCGTGCAAAGGAGTCCACGATCTCGGGGAGCCCCAGGTCATAGACGGGGCAGACGATTCCGACACGCCGGGCATCGGGAACGATCCTGCCACCGGGAAGGCTCGCGATCGGCACGAGGGTGCAGTCGCCGAGAGCGTCGCGGATCCGTGCAGCGACGGCATACGAGTTCCCGGTCCCGGTGAAATAATAGATGGCCGTCTTCATCGTGATCGTTAATTGAAGGTGTTATGCGAGAGTATAAAAGACAGGGGGATCCCTGTTTTTCCCGACCATCCCCAATGGCGGGTAATCCACGAGTATACACGGAATCTGACCAGAGAATCGCTTTTCATGGCCTCTCTCTCTCTCTCTCTGGTTCAATCGTTTTTAATCATGACTGGTATTGGCATTCGAATTTTTGCCGGGTTAACTGGTACCTGCTCTTGGTAACATAGTGCAGATAGCAATAATTTTATTAATATATACAAATATCAATGAATCGTGGTGAGTAGTGGTATGAAGATCGCCGATATCTACGAGATGAAACGGGAAAGAGATGTCACCGGACTGCTCTCTGCAGTCTTCGATGCCAACGAGTACGTCCGAGCCGCTGCCGTAGAGACCCTTTCCGGTTACCCTGATCCGCGGGTGAAAGAGGTGCTTTCCCGGGTTAAGTTCGATGACCCCGTACAGCGTGTGCGGGACGCGGCCACCCGGGCGCACCTGATGGTCGTCCAGTCTACGAGGAAGGAGACGGAGACGGAATAGTCCTTTCCATGCCAAATCCTCTCCTGTGTAACCCCGCAGGAAACGACTCAGGGGTTGCTGGACTTTCCAGCCAATCCTTATCCGGTCCTGCTGCCGGTGTCCTCTCACGTCTCTCCAACAGAGCCATCCTATCCATCTACCTGTTGATCTNNTCCTGTCAGGTAAGCCTGGATGAACACGAATCACCTGGATCTCCTGGAAATTCGTAGCGCTGCAAGAAGCCCTGCGAAAGTCAGGACCGGGCCAATGCCGGGAGCCTGGGTTGGTTTTGTCGTCGCAGGCATCGTATCTCCCATCTCCATCGTAGCGAGGTAAATGCTCCCGTTGCCTCCGATCGATTCCGAACCAAGCCAGACCATGTGCGGGCCGTCGATACTGATGAAGTCGACGAAGGTCCCTGGAGAGAGAGACGAGGTCCCCATGGTTTGGGGATCGAGCACGATGATCCGGTCGCGAGCGATCCCTTCAGCCAGCTCCCAGGCCATGTGGGTTCCGTCGGTCGCAAGCGAACCAAACGTGGCCTCTTTGTCCTGTTTCGTGAGTGTTTCTGTCACTTCACCGGTGTTGGGACGTAAGAGGACAGTCTCTCCGGTTGATATGGTGTACAGGCAGAGTTCGCTGTACATCTCCCGTGGCTTTTCGGTGCGCACATCCTTTCGATACAGCACATAATCGCCGCCGAGCGCTGTTCCGAAGATAATCTCATGGGTCGTGTTGTCGGGGGATACTGCAAAGACGGTGATTTTTTCTCCTGTGGATGTTTCATAGAGAACCAGATCCATGGTTTCCGCATCGGTATAGAGGATATACTCCCCATCGAACCCAATGCCTGCGCCATCGATCGTGCTGATCCCGGGGATGTGGGTGGTGTTTTCTGTCCGGATGTCGTAGTGCATGATCGAACTCTCGAACGATTGGTTCGGGCTTTCGGACCAGATAACGCCATCCCCTGATATTTTTGGCCATTCCGCGGTCTGGGATCTCCTGATTGTCTTCGACGTATCCCCATCGATCGAATACAAGAAGATCTGGTTCGGGCCATCCGTTGTAGATCCGAGGACAGGTTCGCTGAACCATACGGCATAATGACCATCGACACCCTCACCCGTCAGTGTATATCCCGGATCCGAGGTTGCAATCCGTCTCTCTTTCCTGCTATCAAGAGAATAGATCTGGATAACACGTGTTGAGTTCTCGTCAATTGCATCACCGATCGAGCCCGAATAAATCAGATACTCACCTGATATGTCGGCATATATGGAGTCCAGTGTGGAATCGGAGATTATTTCATCTGACCATGAGACAGCTGCAGCTGCCTGGGGAGTCAAGAGGAGAATACAGATCAGGGCGATTCCGGCGGATGCTGTAACACCCCGGTTTCTATCACTCATGTCATCAGGGTTACACGTGGCCCACTAAATAGGTTTTATGTGAATACCTTTTTTCACATCAAAGGACAGAAAAATTCATGCAGGAGAACGAACCGTCGCATGAACCGGGCCATTCGGGAAGGAGACACAGAGGAACCGGCTGATTCTGCTTTTACACGCGTCGCAAAGGCCGTCCGCCGGATGGCATCCGCCCGCACCCGGGGAGAGCTCGGGCAGTCAATTGCCGAAGAGATATCCTCGTACACGATGTACGAACTCCAGGTCATCGGCGGAACCGTGAAAAACGAGGTTGACCGGCTCCCGTCACCCTACCGCGAGAGGATTCGCCCCTACTTTGATAAGCAGTTCTTCGGGATGTACCACCGGCTTCTCTCCATGCACCGTTCAGGGGAATTCTTCAACCTCGGGGAGCCGATCTCGGACGAGGAGACGTTTGCCAGGTTCCTGGCGGCGGTACCTGCAGGGTGTTTTAAAGATGCCGGCGAATCCGGCACCGAGTTTTCGTTCGGTGACCCCGTCCGCTCCCTCTTCTACTACCTGCTCTCCACCTTTGCCATGTTCGTGCTCGAGGAACCCGGCCATCCTGTCGGCACACCCTTTCCAGGCGGTTTTACCGTCGAAAAGCGCGGTGACGAGTATTTCTGCCCGATACGTGACAAGGAAGAGGACATCCCGTTCTCGATCTGCAATTTCTGCCCTGCAAAACAGATGGGGGGCGTATAGGAACCATCCTGCAGCCGGGAACGAAACTCTCGTCGGGAAGCACCCTCCCCTGATACCGGCAACAATTTCTGACGGCATGCCTCTCTATGGGCAGCAGAACTGCCTTCCCCTCGGATCACTCTTCTGCGGATGCCTGCTCCTCATCGGAGAGGAGATCCATGATCCTGTCGATCACCTCGGGATTCCTCGGGAGGTTGATGTGGCAGTACATGTCGGGGCAGAGGGCGAGGAGGCCCGGGTCCGCAGGAAGGACCGAAATCTCCGCCGCTGGCAGGAAAGAGTCGGTATGCGGGACAATGCCGTCGCCCGAGTACGTGGTCTCGAGGCCGCCTTCAGGGTCCAGTTCAAGCGTCCTGCCTTCAAAACGCGGGAAAAAATTTTGGCTTTTCGTGGTGTTTGCAGCAACGATCACCCGGTACCTGATATCCCGGCGTGTCCCCGCGGCCTTCAGCCTTGTCATGGCCCCACTCTCCGGCCGAAACTGCTGGACGATGAGATCGTCGGCGGGATCGTAGCCATGGGGGACGAAGACGCCTGCGAGCCGATCGATGATATTCTTCCCGTGCTCGGGGTGGCAGAAGAGCTCTGCAAGCGATGACCCATTGTTTGGGGGGCCGATACCGATGAGCTGCCGGGCTTTCTCCTCCATGGAGTCGCCATCGAGCACTTCGAGCATGTACCGGGCAACGCAGGTCCCCATCGAGTGGCAGATGATATCCAG
>DAWO01000057.1 GCA_002509485.1 Methanolinea sp. UBA477 | reverse complement strand
CCACGTGACATCAGGTACTCGATCTCTTCCCGGGCGATCTTTCCGACGGCGGCCTCGTGCGAGAGTTCGGTATCAACCACCTCTCCCTTTATCTCGGGGATTGCATGGATCGTCCCGTCTTTCAGGATCAGGCCCTTGCATTCGATATGTCCTTTCGTCCTCCTGGTCTGCCCTTCGATCAGGCCACGGGATATGATATGCCCGCCGGTGGTGATTGCACGGGTCAAGAGTTCGGCCGACGCACCCTCTGCAGACAGCTGCGCCACCGATCCAAGGTCAAGACATGATCCCGGGGTGGCGACCACGATGCTGTTGAAACGGCCGACGGAATTTTTCCCCTCGAGCCGGGCGAGGGGGGCCATCTCGATCCTTCGCACCGGCTGCATGCACACATAATTCGAGAGAAAGACCCCGTTTTCCTGGACAATGGATGCACTCCTGGGGAATACGCTGATATCCTTCCCCCAGTTGTGGATCATCGTCGAGGTGACATGGGCCCCTTCACCGATATAGAACTCTGTCACGCCGATATGCGATCCCTTCTTCGTGTAACTGGCGCTTGCACACCCGGATATGATGTGGAGTTCCGCTCCTTTCTCGGCGATCACGATATTGTGGACATGCTGGACGCTGGTCTTTGCAAGGAACAGGCAGGCCTGGAGTGGATACACGGACCGGCTGTTCTCCCGTGCGATGACCACGAAACCCCTCGGAGCCTCCTGCTCGGCCACGTACCGGGTGTACTTGTCCTTGTCTTTTGGTACCGCCTTCCAGAGGTAATCGGAGAGCCAGTCGTACTTCCGCAGCGCATCGGCAAGGGAGTGGACTTCAATTCCCTCCTGGAGGGAGGCGATCTCCTTGATCTCCTGGTCGACCTGGAAGAAACTTCCGGACCGGTTCTTCATGTCCACCTCGAGACCTGTCCGGGCCAGGCGGTCCTGGTCCTCGGGTGAGAGGTCAACCATCTTGTCTATATCTTCTGGCATGCGAGGCACTCCTTGTAGCCTGATGTCTTGATCACCTTCAAAATCTCCCTCGGGTTCCCGTGGCACCGGAACTCTCCGTCACACATGACATGCCCGAAGTCCGCATCGAGGTAATCGAGAATGTAGCCAGTGTGGGTAATCACAAGGCCGCTCTTCTTCCGGTTCACGATATGCACATCTTTTTGAAGCAGTTTCGCGATGGCGTTACCGATCAGGGTGATGTTTTCCAGGTCGACTCCGCTCTCAGGCTCGTCGAGCATCACGAAATCAGGGTTCTGGACCATCAGCTGCAGAACTTCGCTCCGCTTGATCTCTCCCCCGGAGAACCCAAGATTGATGGCCCGGTCGAGGAAAGAGCGCATATTCAGATATTTTGCATACTCGTCCACAACCTTGGTATCCTCTCCTGACGTGGCCGCCAGGAGTTTTCCCAGTTTCAGGCCGGCGATCGTTGGCGGGCGCTGGAAGAGCATTCCCATCCCCATCTTCGCCCGCTCGTGTATCGGAAGCCGTGTAACGTCCCTCCCCTGAAACAGTATCTTGCCTTTCGCGATGTCAAGGCCGCCGAATCCCATTATCGCCCGGAGAAGCGTGGTCTTGCCCGATCCGTTCGGCCCCATCAGGACATGGGTCTCACCCTCCCCTATGTGCAGGTTGATGTCATGGAGAACCACCCTGTCCCCGATCATCACCTGCAGATCCTCAATATCCAGCATGATCCAAATCGCCTGTAGTAATTCTTCTGAAGTCACATTAAACGGTTTTCACCGTTACAACGGTTCCGGGACACCTCGTCTCGTACAGGATTGCCCCATCCACGGTATCAGAATAGTTATTCGTCTTCAAGGGAGATATTACCGATCAATGGCATCCCGACATCCACGGGCGCACAAGATTGCTGACAAGGACGGCAAGGCACGAATCCGGGGCGGGACGAGGGATGCGAAGGAGTCCATCTTCCATGAATACCCTCCCGGGATCATGGGGTATGTCAATTCGATCATCTGCGGAGACGCATCATCCGTCCTTTCAACCCTTCCGGAGAAGAGTGTCGATATCATCATCACCTCCCCGCCGTACAACTTCGGCCACGCATATGCCGGTGACAGGCACAGCGACACCCACGACTGGGACGAGTATTTCGACCGGCTCAACATGGTCTGGAAGGAGTGTTATCGTGTCCTGAAACCCGGGGGAAGGCTCGCAGTAAACATCCAGCCGCTCTATTCCGACTATATCCCCACGCACCACATCATCTCCGAACAACTCCAGAAGACCGGTCTTTTATGGAAAGCGGAGATCCTGTGGGAGAAGAACAATTACAATGCAAAATATACGGCCTGGGGGAGCTGGTGCTCACCCTCGATGCCATACCTGAAGTATACCTGGGAGTTTATCGAGGTGTTTGACAGGGACACCCACAAGAAGGCGGGGAAGAGGGATTCGATCGATATCACCCCTGATGAATTCAAGGAGTGGGTGAAGGGCCGGTGGACGATTCCCCCGGAGACCAGGATGAAGGAATACGGGCACCCGGCCATGTTTCCCGAGGAGGTTCCTGCCCGCCTGGTGAAGCTCTTCTCGTACAGGGGGGATATCGTCCTCGATCCCTTCAACGGTGCCGGGACCACCAGTGTTGCGGCCTGGAGGTCAGGGCGGCGGTTCATCGGCATCGACATATCGGAGGAGTACTGCCATGCCGCATTGAAGAGGCTGAAAGAGGCGGGATTTGATGGGGATGCCGAAGTCTTTCCCTGAACTAATCAGACAGTGACTGAAACTTTCCGGTCATGCTGGTGCTGCAGGACGTAATTGTGGAGATTCGCAGGCGAGTTGTACCGATCCGACTTTTTCCTGGCATTCATACGAACAGTGACTGAAACTTTCCGGTCATGCTGGTGTGTGAGGATGAAGTTGGGGAGCTCCGCAAGCGAGTTGTACCGATCCGACTTTTCCCTGTATTCATCCGAACAGTGACTGAAACGTCCCCTTCCGGTCATACTGGTGTGCGAGGATGTAGTTGTGGAGCTCCGCAGGCATGTTGTACCGATCCGAATTTTTCCTGGCATTCATCCGAAAAGCAGATCAAACGTCCCTTTCCGGTCATACTGGTGTCTGAGGATGTAGTTGTGGAGATCCGCAAGCGAGTTGTACTGATCCGACTTTTCCCTGTATTCATCCGAACAGCAGCCAAAACGTCCCTTTCCGGTCATACTGGTGCTGCAGGATGTAATTGTGGAGATCCGCAGGCGAGTTGAACTGATCCGACTTTTCCCTGTATTCATCCGAACAGCAGCTCAAACGTCCCCTTCCGGTCATGCTGGTGCTGCAGGATGTAATTGTGGAGCTCCGCAGGCATGTTGTACCGATCCGACTTTTTCCTGGCATTCATCCGAACAGCAGTTCAAACGTCCCTTTCCGGTCATACTGGTGTGAGAGGATATAGTTGTGGAGATCCGCAGGCATGTTGTACCGATCCGACTTTTCCCTGTATTCATCCGAACAGCAGCCAAAACGTCCCCTTCCGGTCATGCTGGTTCTGCAGGATGTAATTGTGGAGATTCGCAGGCGAGTTGAACTGATCCGACTTTTTCCTGGCATTCATCCGAACAGCAGCTCAAACGTCCCTTTCCGGTCATACTGGTGTGAGAGGATGTAGTTGTGGAGATCCGCAAGCGAGTTGTACCGATCCGACTTTTCCCTGTATTCATCCAGATGTTGGTTATACGAACGGATGGCGGCATTGAACGCAGGGACCTGGTTGTTGTAGGCCCGGGTGTTCCCCCTGGCAAGCAGTGCATCAAGGTTCGATCTCTGGAGTTCGAGCGATTCTGCCTCTGCCCTGAGCCTGGATTCCAGCACCCGGATGCCGGGTCCCGATTCTGTGAGGGTCACTTCCATCTCCTTCAGTTTTTCCCATATGGCCCGGGTCTCGCTGCAGCGTGTGTAGGTGCGTGTCCCGTCCCCGACCGGTATCACCAGCGGATACGATGAGAGCACGGTGCCTCCCCGGAGAGTCGTGGGGACGATGCCGACGAGTGTCACGTTCGTCGTCTCGATATAGCCGTACCCCGTATTCGCGTATCCTTCGTCACCGCAATCTACCCCCACTCCCATGTGGAGTTCGGAATCGAAGTACAGGAGCGAGACGCGGTACCCCTCCCGTGACAGCAGCCCGGCAAGGAGCATGCTCCTGTCGTCGCAGTCCCCGCGCCCGTCGACATATGTCTCGATCGGGTACTTCGGGTGTACCAGGTCGAGGTTCTCGTAATCGATCGACTGTACAAAAACGGTGACGAGCTCGAGGTATTCGTCGTCGTCAAGCCGGTGTTCGTTTCTGATCTCCCGCAACCGTGACAGGAGGTCCTCGTAGAACCGGTCCTGCGC
>DAWO01000068.1:23524-42733 GCA_002509485.1 Methanolinea sp. UBA477 | reverse complement strand
TTCTAACATGACATTGTAGAGATAGGATCCCTGAAGGCATTATCTCCCCATAATCTCGGTGTTTTTTGTAGACTCGCTTTTTTCGTGGGAAGAGGAGTGTTGTTGCAGAAGGGCTGTCTCCATGGAAAGCAGGCGTCTTCATTCACCACGAAAACCTGTTTGAATCTGCTGTGGGTTTGTTGGATCTCTCCTGGTTATTGTTTTTACATCTCATATCGCCTAATTCCTGGAAAAATTCAGTACCGGGCTTCATGGCGATTCGACAATAAAATCCTCCCTTGCATCCGGAATGCTGTCGATTCCCGGTGAATATGGCTTGATATCAAGCACGGGTGTCCCGTCGAGTGCGTCAAGCCCGGTTACCGTCAGAGTATTGCCTTCCCTCTTCTCCACCCGTGCAACAGCGAGCCCTATCGGGTTTGGGCGATGAGGTGAGCGGGTCTGGAAGACAGGTCTTGGGCGTGAAGTCCCCGGGGGCGTGGCTGAAAGTGTGTCCCGGTTTGCCCTGTCAAGCCAGTACAGGACAATTATATGCCGCGAGACCTCGAGATCACCCACACCGGTCATGTATTCCTCCTTGATCTCGATCTTTGAGAGGGCGTCGGACAACCTGCCCTGCCTGGGCGCGTCCGCAGGGGTTTTGTATGGAGATCGTATCATCCCGATGGATACAAGCTCCATCCTTTCAGTCATGGGAAAAAATTCGATACGCGGGGGATATAGCTTTTGATCTCTCCTTCTCGATCGAATTGAAGTCGTTTGCATACACGGGTCCTTCCTCAATCATGTCAGAAGAAAAATAAGGTGTCGTCTATAATCACTTATCAGGAGCGAATCTTCGTGGAAACCAGAGAAAAAATCGATAGAAAAAAAATTCATCAGCTCCTTGGGACGCTTGGGCAAAAACCGGAAGAGATCTCTCCCGAATCACTGGACCTGTACATCCAGGCGCTGACCCATTCTTCATATGCCAGGGACCAGCCGACACCGGAGAGCGGCACCTGTCCAGACAATGAGAGGCTCGAATTCATCGGCGATCGCGTCCTGAACCTCATAGTGGCCGAATACCTTTTCTGCCATTTCGATGAAACGGAAGGTTATCTCACGCAGCGGATGGAGGTCACCATGAACAGGAACCTGGCGGTTCTCGTACCGTCCCTGGGTCTGGGGTACGAGGATCTCATTCGTGTTGCAGAAAACCAGCCAGTAACCCCGGGAATCATCGCAGATGCATTCGAGGCATTCATCGGAGCACTGTACCTTGACCGGGGATTCGATGCTACCCGCAATATAGTCCTCTCCCTCATATCCGACGAGATAGAATCATTCTCTCCCGGAAAAAACTACAAGAAGAAGCTGCAGGAGACGCTTCAGAAACAGAACCTGCCATTACCGGCGTACTCTCTTGTCCGAAAGGATGGACTCGATCACCGCCCCGTGTTCACCTACCGGGTGACCGCCGGCAAAAACATATCGGGAGTGGGGACCGGTTCCAGCAAGGCAGAGGCTACCCAGAATGCGGCCCTTGACGCTTTGCGCCAGATGGGCTATTTCCAGGGAGATATCCCCTGAATACCTGTGGATTGCCTTTTCATGCACAGGCTCCTCCTCCTGCGGGATATTAATATAACAAAAAGAGTAATACCCTCCGCTAATGGAGACGATATTTTCAAAAATACTCGTCGCTCTCGACGGCTCTCCCCTCACAAAAAAGGTTCTCGGCATAGCTTCAGACCTCGCCCGGCTGAGTGGTGCAGAGCTTCATCTCGTCTGCGTGGTCGAGAGCGGGTGGGCTGAAGGTGACGTGGCACGGGAACTGGCTATCAGGGAGATGGAAGAGGAATCAGACAGGCTGATTGCAGAATGGAAGGAGACAGTCTCGCCCGGGCTGGCCGTGACCGCCCACCGGAAGTCGGGGCACCCGGGAAACACCATCGTGAACCTTGCATCGGATATCGGCGCCGACCTCATAGTCATCGGATCTGTCGGGAAGAGCCAGGTTGAGAGGATGCTGGCCGGGAGCGTGAGCATCTTCGTCGTGACACACAGCCGGATTCCCACGCTGGTCATAAAACCCTGAAAAGGTTCTGTTCTAATCCCGGGAGGCAGGAGGCAGGAGACCGGATTGCGATGGCAGCATGCAAAATTTTCTTTGATTCCATCGGTTTTTTCGTTTTTCTCTTCTCAGAAACAGGAATCGAAACGTCTGGCACTTTTACCGGTAAGGCGTCTTTATCAGAGCACTTGATTTTCCCAGGGGTATACATTCATGAGCCTGGCCGACAAGTCACCTTCTGTCCTGACCGATGGATGCCTGATCCTGGCTCTCCTTGTCATGCTGGTAGTCACCTCTGGGTGTGCAAAGCTTCCAGGAGGACCGGGAACTGGTACTCCCGGTGCAGCCAGCACATCAGAGATTCTATCTCCCGCACCCACAGGAACCGGGAACCTTTCCAGTTCCGGACCTGCCCCGGTTCCACCAGATACTTCAGGCAGCCCCCCCGTTGTCTCTCCGGCAACCCCGACTCAAGCCATATCAATTGCGATCCCGTCGGTCCCGGCTTCTCCAGTTACTTCGCCTGCAGCAATCCCTCTCCCTCCGGCGGCTCCCCTTCCCGCAAACATCGTTGTCCCGGTGCCGTCCCCCGTATCATCAGCACCTCTGACGCCCTCAGGAATACTGGTTCCAGCCAGTCCACCGCTGTCTCTTTCCCCCCTCTTCCTGCGCCCCCACCCGTGTCTTCACCTCCTCTCCAACGCCTGCAGCGACATCCACCCTGCCCGTTCCGGGCACTCCTGTGACAACTATCCCGACCCCCATGCCTCCAACTCCCTATCCAACGTAAGGGGGGGAATCTTTTTTCCGTTCTGGTTTGGGAATCAGATTACCTGATGTTCTGTATCCTCCTTGAGACGAAGTCTATCAGTTCGTCGGATTCGCCGTCTGCAGACCGGATGAATCCCTCGTATGCCGACTTTGCTTCCTGGAACCGCGAAAGTTTCTCGCATGCCAGGGCCTTGTTTAAGTATGCCCTGGAATAAACCGGATCTATGGAGAGAGCCAGGTCAAACTCCCTTAAGGCATCCTCATGGCGGTCCTGGTAATAGAAGATACTGCCGAGGTTGTAATGGGCCTCTGAAAAATGTGGCTTGATCCTGAGTGCGCTCATGAAATCTGCTATCGCATTATCGGTGAGCCTCTTCACCCTGTATGCGATTCCCCTGTTGTAATAGGCCGATACATGCTCCGGGTTCAGCTTGATGACCCGCGAGAAATCGGCGATAGCGTTGTCGTACATCTCCTTGCCGGTATATGCATTTCCACGGTTGTTGTAGGCCTTTTCGCTCCCGGGGTCAATACGTATCGTCTGCGAGTAATCGCCAATCGCTTCATCCAAAAGGCCCATCTTGTGATACGCCACTCCGCGGTTGTAGTAGGCCTCGGCAAAATCCGGTTTTATCGTTATTGCCTTGTGAAAGTCCGGGATGGCATCTTCCAGCCTGTCCTGCTTTCCGTACTCTATGCCCCTGTTGTAGTATGCGGTGGCATTTTCCGGGTTGATCCCGATAGCCCTTGAAAAATCCGAGATCGCCTCGTCATAAAGCCCCTTGCAGGCATACGCATTGCCCCGGTTGTTGTACGCCTTCTCGTTTCCGGGAGAAATCATGATAGCATCCGAGTAGTCTCGTATCGCCTCTTCCAGAAAGCCCATCCTGTGATAGGCGACGCCCCTGTTGAAGAAAGCTTCATGGAACTCCGGATCCAACTCGATTGCCCTGTCAAAGTCCATGATGGCCTCATTGATAAAACCCCTGTCCCCATACACGAGCCCCCGGTTGTAATATGCATTGCAGTTTTTTGGGTTTATCGCAATTGCCTTCGAGAAATCACGTATGGCACCATCATATTCACCAATACCTGCGAGGGTGTTGCCCCGGTTGTAATATGCCCTCTCGTTCGCGTGGTTATACCCGATTGCCCGGTTGTAATCGACAAGCGCCTCCCTCGGCCTGCCCATCTTCTCGAACTCGATACCCCTGAGCGTGTAGACCCGGTCATCATCGGGTGATATCTCAATTATGGACGAGAAATCAAAGACCGCGTCTTCACTCCTGCCGACACGGCTGTACTCGATCCCACGCCGGTAAAGGGCTTCGATTGAGCGGGAATTGATTCTCAGGGCGGCAGAAAAGTCGTTGATTGCTTCAGGGCTCCTGCCGGACCTGGAGTGATCGGCCCCCCTCCTGATATATGCCTGCTCTAACCTGGGATTTATGGTAAGGGCCCTGGAAAAGTCTGATATTGCCTCGTCCCGCAAGCCGGAGTTGCTGTACTGGCATCCCCGGTGCAGGTATGCCAGGGCGCACCCGGGATCGATCTCGATCGCTTTTGAAAAGTCAGAGACGGCCCTATTATCACTCTTGATCTCCTCGTACGCGACCCCCCTGTGTATGTATGCTTCGAGAAATCCCTGGTTGAGAGCGATTGCAGAGGTGAGGTCCCTGATCGCCTCTTCCGCTCTCTCCAGTCTCGATAGCTCCACACCTCTCCTGAAATGTGCCTCGGAGTTATCAGGTTCCTGCTCGATTGCCCGGGAGAGATCGTCTATCGCCTCCTCGTGGTGCTGTAATTTACTGTGTTCCAGGCCCCTGTGAAAGAATAACCCCTCAATTGCCGGGTTTAACTCGATTGCACTGGAAAAATCGCGGAGAGCCACGTCTGAAAGCCCGATACCGGAGAACTCCCGTGCCCGGTGATAATATGCCTCGGCGAATCCGGGTTTCATCTCGATTGACCGTGAGAATTCCGAGATGGCCCTGTCAGGTATGCCAAGTTTGTGGTACTCCAGTCCCCGTCTGAAGAAGGCTTCGGCATCTTTCGGGTTGATCGCTAAGGCATTCGAATAATCGGAGATTGCGTCCTGTCCCCTCCCTATGGCGGCGTATTCGCATCCGCGGTGGAAGTATGCTTCTGCGTTCTCCTGATCGATCTCGATCGCCTGTGAAAAATCAGCAATGGCCCATGCCGAATATCCGCGGCTGGAATATTCAAGGCCTCTCCTGATGTACAGATCCGGGTCGTCGGGATATCCGGCAATATCGTCAGACAACTCCATGATAAGGGCCGGCATTGAGAGATCCGAGAGATCTCCTCCACTCCTGGGTGCCTTCTCCTGATTTCCGGGCTGCATCGTTCCGATATCATCTTTTGGTCCGTCCATTTCAGAGAGCGACAGACTCTCGAATACCGGTCTCACCATCTCTTCAACGGGTTTTGGGAAGGCGTTCTCTCTTTCTGTCACCTCCTCGTGGATCAACGAGATCTCGATCGCCCTGGAAAAGAGAGTAATCGCGTCCTCGAATCTCCGGAGCCGGTTGTAGAGAACCCCGAGGTTGTTGAGGGCCTCAACGAAGCCTTCATCGCACTCTATGGCTTTCTGATAATGGCTCACCGCATTCTCGAAGAGTCCGATCTTGCTGTATTCCACCCCGAGATTGTTATGGGCCTCGGCATGGCCGGGTGCGAGTTCGAGGCAGAGCATGTAATCTGATATTGCCTGTTCCTGGTGTTCCATCTTCCCATGCAGGACACCCCGGGTATAATAGAGAGCCGGATCATCCGGTCTTAATGCAATCGCCCTCGAGTAATCGGCGAGCGCGTCATCATAATGCCCGAGTCGCGAGAACTCCATGCCGCGATTGAGATACGCTTCTACGAACGCCACATCGAGATCAATCGCCCTCGAATAATCACGTATTGCCTCTGAATGGCGGTTTTTTCTTGAATAAACCACGCCCCTGTTGTTATAGGCCGGTGCATATTCCGGGTTTAACTCGATTGCCCTGGTCAGGTCATCCGATGCCGGTCCGTATTCCCCGATCCGGGCATATTCTCTCCCACGGGTGTAGTATGCTTCAGAAAACCCGGCATCAATCTCTATCGCACGGGTGAGATCAGGTATTGAACGCGAGCTCTCCCCGAGAAAGGACCAGGCCACACCCCGGTTATAGTACGCCTCGGAAAAGGTCCTGTTAAGACTGATAGCCGCTGAATAATCCTCTATGGCTTCCTCATATCTCTCCATAGCAGCGTACGCCACGCCACGATTGTTGTATACTTCAACCGCGTCAGATGCCACTTCCAGTGAACGGGAATAATCCCTGATAGCAAGATCGAGATGGCCTTTCCGGTGATAGGCCAATCCCCGGTTGTAATAGATCTCCGCGTCCAGAAAGCCGCCTCCTGAAGGTGATGCTCATACCCGCTTGTTGAGCCTGAGCAACCTATTTGTTGTTCTTTTCCGGGATTCCAATATAGTTTTCTGTCCAAAAGCCGATTGGCCCAGCTGAACCGACAGTTTCAACAGGAGGACCATCGGTTCCACGGATATGGGCAAACCGTGGATATTGTGTGAAAAACCGTCATGATCCATCCCCGGCAGAGTTCATAAAACCGGTTTTATGGGCCATATTCCATCACCCGAATCGCACGAGTGCAGATCTGTCAGAGGGGAGGCGATTTTTTTGGGAAAATATTGGATTCATTCATGATCAGGTTTTGTAAGGATCCCTGCTTTCTTGATGAGGTAGTAACAGCCACCGAGGGAAATTACGACCACTCCGAGCCCGATAAGGGTGGTAGCGTCAAATGCTGCCGCGGTTTCGGTGAAAGGATCAAGCAGGATGATCTTTCGGGCGACGGCAATTATCGCCAGCAGGACGATTATCTCAAAATGGATCTCGTTGCTGGTCAGGTATGCTTTTATCGTGTCCATCAGTTCCAGCCCAATGAGGATGAGCAGGAAGAAACCGAATGCAGTGAGTATCTCGTGGTTGTCAAGCCTGTAGGTAAGATCGATGATCAATGACTCGATCAGCATGACTCCGAGCTCTATCACTCCAAGAAGGACAACTGCGCCAAGCATCACGAGAAGGACAATGTATATGCCCCTTTCAAAGCGGTCAATATACTCGAGCATGTATACCCAGTTTTATGTTAGCCGCAGCATTATATGTGTATTCCCGGTCTCTTGTCATGAGACATACATGAAAGATATTATATCATCACCTGTTCTTTTACCAGTATAAACAGGTGATACGTGTATGTTTTACAGATCCTGGATGTCAATTCCTGTCTTTGCGGCCCTCGTTCTCCTCCTCGCTGTTCCGGGTGTGTCTGCACAGGCACAGGCAAATGCAGGCGATGAGGGATATTTCCAGATAGATTCAGAACCCCGGGGAGCCGAGGTGCTCTTCGACGGCGTATTCGTGGGTGAGACACCCGTGTCAGTTCCCACCTCTTCCCCCGGAACGCCGCAGCACACAATAGCGCTATCAAAACCGGGATATTATCCATGGGTGCAGAAGTACACCACAAATCCTCCTCCCGGAGAAACGATCCATATATTTGCCGGGCTTGAACCAAGTACATCATTCGGCACGCTGGTTGTCACGTCATCTCCCCAGGAAGCTCTCGTCACCGTTGACGGGGGCAGGGGCCAGGAGGCACCATGGACATATAGCGATCTCTCTGCCGGGAGCCACCTTGTACAGGCGTTTTTATCCGGATATGAACCATATGCACGTATCGTGGACGTCCCTCCAGGGGGCACTGTGCAGGTCGAAGCGGTGCTTGTCCGCCTGACAAATATCGGGTCACTCCAGGTGATCACATCTCCCGGTGGGGCGGATGTTTATGTTGACGGTCTCTTCAAAGGGGCATCGTCTACAACCATTGGGAACCTCGCTGCACGTGAGCACGTAGTTCTTCTCAAGCACGCAGGATACGAGGATTGGACCGATACGATTGAGGTCATGCCAAACCAGGTGAAGATCCTGGATGTCACATTAAAACCCCGGCAAACAGGCAGTACCGGCGATATCGAGGTGGAGTCGCTGCCTCCCGGAGCGGCGGTTTTTCTGAACGGAGCCTACCAGGGGCAGACTCAGAACAACAACCCGCTCGATATAACCGGTGTGGAAGAAGGCACGTACACCCTGAGTATCCAGCTTGATCAGTATCGGGATTATAATTCAAGCGTGGCGGTGAATGCCGGGCAGACCACGAAGGTAAAGGCAGAACTCGACCCAAGCCCCTCGCCCGGGCAGAGTGGAACGATACAGATCAGCTCGCAGCCGGCCGGGGCTACTATCTTTGTCGATAATGCCTGCCGGGGAATAACTCCGCTCACCATCCCTTCCATCGAGACGGGAACTCATTCTCTCGTCATCAAGCTGGGAGGATACAACGACTATTCCACTCCATTCACCATCGCTCCCGGCCAGGCTATGCAGATCGAAGCACAACTGACCCCCCAGCCAACCTCTGCGGGCCTCTTCCCGATTGTGATGGTTATTGCACTATTTATCGCCGCAATCTTGCAACGACGTTCGGGGCCCTGATTTTTATCATCCCTGGCCAGGTGTAAGCCAGGGATCCTTCAGGCTCCGTTCCGGAAGAGGTCAAGGTCTCCTCCATGGATCGCCTCCTCGAAGAGTACGATGGGAGAAGGGGACGCGGGTGCCTGGCAGCGTCCCGTCCGGTATGCGATGATCGAGGAGATCTGGTCATTGAGATCGGGATCCCGCTCTCATGTAAGCAGGTGCCTCCATCTCCATTCGGGCTCGTGCATGTGGGGTGGCCGGGGGCACTCGGGGCAGAGCCCCACAACCGGGTCTACCAGAGACGTGTACCCGGGCAACGATCGTCTGGGACGGCATGGATCTCCAGGAGAAAGACCGGTAGGAGTTCCTGCCAGTTCTCGCACCTGCACCCGACGGCTATCATTCTCTCTTCTACCGGCGAAAACCGGGAAGTCGTGCGGAATCCGGCATACAGAGTGCCAGGTCAACATCTGTCAATAATTCATCCCTGGAAATATGATTCAGCAGAGTATCAGAGAATAGACTGATGGGTGATGACCTGCCGGGGAACAAACAGCTGATTTCATCATTGAAACAATCCCAGTACCTTACCCGAATGTTGATATGGCTTTTTCTCAATTACTAATTATACACGAGAGGGTTGATTCACTTCCATCAGCATGGTGAGCCGCACCAGAACGCGTTATGGAGACGCTTGCCGTGCCAGACACGAATGGGGACGAAGAAAATTTGCAGATCCGCACCGCACTTCCCATAATCATACTGGTGTTCCTCTTAGCTGTTGCAGGCGGTTTTATTGCAGGTATGCAATTTGTGATGTTTCCGGGTCTTTTAGAAATGGAAGAAGAGTATGCCCAAACCAATCTGGACCGTGGGCTGAATGCAATCGAAAATGATGCCGAAAATCTCCAGATAGTCGTGAAGGACTGGGCAACATGGGACGATACCTACCAGTATATCCAGGATCGGAATGAGAGGTACATTGAATCCAATCTTGTGGATGACACCTTCTCCAATGCCCGTCTTAATTTCATGGTATATTTCGATTCGGAAGGAGACGTCGTATTCCAGCGGGGTTTTGATTTCAAGGAAGAGAGCGAAGAGATTGAGGTTCCGCCCCGGTTCGTGGAAACGCTTCGCACGCTGCAGATCGCGGGAAACCCGGATGCTGTTCTTGAGACTCACAAAGGACTCATAACAATGCCCGAATCTCCCGTCATGATTGCAACAGCACCGATACTCAGGAGTGACGAATCCGGTCCGGCAAGAGGTACCCTCGTAATGGGACGGTACTTTGACCGGGATGAAGTGGCAAGGATTGGGCGATAGGTCTCGACAGCGATCTCCCTCTATCCTGTCGATAGCATGGCAGTATACGAGGGGTTAGCCTCACCCGAAACACTTCAGGATGGCGAAAGCCCAATCATCGCTGTGTCAGAGGATAAGTCATCCATATCGGCCATTACCGTGATCGATGATATCAGGGGGAACCCGGCATATGCAGTCAGGGTCGACATGGATCGGGAAGCATACGGGATAGGCCTTGAATCAATGGTCTTCAGCCTCTTCGTCGTGGCCCTTGTAGGTATCATCGCCTCGGTCCTGCTGATAGCGATTGTCAATAAGAGGTTCATTTTCAGGCTTGAGTCCTTGAAATCACAGGTTGAGAGGATTGGAAGAGAGCAGGATTTTTCGGGAGAGGTTACGCTCGAGGGGGATGATGAACTCACCTCGCTTTCATCGAGCTTCAACAGGATGCTTCGAGCGCTTGAAGAGCATATCGTGGAACAGAGACGTGCCGAGAGCAGGGCAAGGACCGCTACGGAGAAGCTTCAACTCCTATCAGGCATCACGCGGCACGATCTCCTCAACCAGATGACGGTTATACAGGGCAACACGGATCTCCTGCTGAACACCGCGAAAGATCCCGCGGTACTGGTGCATCTGGAAAAGATCCAGAAAGCCGCGGAAAACATCGACAGTCTCATCACCTTCACCCGTGACTGCGAGAAGATGGGAATCAGCAGTCCTGAATGGCAGAACGTGGAAGCACTGGTTAAGGCTGTTTTCGAAAAGATCCAGCCATCAGATATCGGGGTTGAGGTCTCGGTGGGAGATCTCGAGATTCTTGCAGATCCGCTTCTCGAACGGGTCTTTTTCAACTTGGTTGATAATACCCTGCGTCACGGGCAGGGCGCAACCAGGATCTCGGTCTCGTCACATAAGCGGGATGACCACATGATCCTGGTCTTCGAAGACGATGGCTGTGGCGTGGAGGCCGACATGAAAGCGAGGCTCTTTGAGAAGGGTGCTGGGAAAAATACAGGCCTTGGACTGTTTCTCTCAAAGGAGATAGTCCGTATCACGGGAATTACGATCAGCGAGACCGGAAGTCCGGGGCAGGGGGCAAGGTTCGAGATAGATATCCCTCCCGGATCATACCGGTTTTTCGAGAAGAAATGAGAATCCTCCATCCTGCAGGGTATTTTTGGGCAGTATTATCCCGGCGACCAGCCTTCTCGCAGCCGGGATCCGTAGACTGCCCGGATGAAAACCAGGAAAACCTCTGCATTACACACGTTCTACCTGGCAGGCTCCGGTCACCTGTGGTATACCTGTCTGCTGGTGGATGGAAAGATACTACTGGTATGCAAGAGAGAGATCTCGTCCAGGCCGGCGATCAGCTCGTGCATAATCTGAAAATGAGGAATTCCAGTGTCTGCAACTGAAAAGATGACCTGTCTCATGAAGTACCTCGCTTCATGTGCGCCCCTTCTCATCTCGTACTCGGGTGGACTTGACAGCAGCCTTCTCTGCTATCTTGCATACCACGCGGGAGGTGAAAAACCCCTGTGTGTCCTCGTACGATCCCCTCTCGTACCTGGAGAGGCTGTCTCGGCAGCGATACGGCGGGCAGAAGAACTTGGATATGGATGTGAGGTGACCTGGATTCCGTTGCTTGATAATCCCCGGTTTCGGGACAACCCAAAAGACCGGTGCTACATATGCAAAAAGACCACTGCACAGGCACTGGTGGAGATGGCGTCAAAAAGGGGATATGCAGGAGTCGCCGATGGTGTGAATACCTCGGATCTCGCCGAGTTCCGCCCGGGACTCGCCGCATGCGAAGAGGAAGGAATCCTTCACCCCTTTGTCGAATGCGGGATCTCGAAAGATGATATACGGGCCATTGCCCGTCAATTCGGACTCTCTTTCTGGAATGAACCCTCCGGTACGTGCCTTGCGACAAGGATTCCCTATGGAGATGAGATAAACCCCCACACGCTTGAGAAGATAGAGTCTGCAGAGAACTGCCTTCGCAGGTTGGATTTTTCTCCTGTACGTGTCAGGGTCATTCATGGCACAGCTGTCATAGAGGTTATGCCCGGTGATCTCTCCAGGCTAATCTCACAAAAGGACATGATCAACCAGCGTTTTCGTGAATTGGGGTTTCCCCGGATCCTGGTCGATCTCGAGGGGTACCGGTCCGGGAGCATGGATGAACCCCGGCACAAAAAGACCGGGTGAGATGGAGGCAACAAGGTGATTGAAGAGGACAGTTGGCGGGAACGAGTCCGTGTTACGCGGGGAGATATCACAGGACTCCGTGTGGATGCCATTGTGAATGCGGCCAACGAGACACTCCTTGGGGGTGGCGGAGTGGATGGTGCCATACACAGGGTTGCAGGTCCCGGCCTGCTCGAGGGATGCGGGAAACTGCATGGATGTGCGACCGGAAAGGCAGTGATAACGTCTGCGTATCGCCTCCCTGCACGCTTCATTATCCATACCGTTGGTCCGGTATGGCGTGGCGGAAGCAGAGATGAAGATGCCCTCCTGGCATCCTGCTACCACAACACCCTCGAACTGGCAAAGACACACGGGGTAAGAACTCTCGCGTTTCCGGCGATCAGTACGGGAGCGTATGGGTTCCCCCGCCGGAGAGCGGCGGGAATCGCAGTGAGAGCGGTACAGGAGTTCCTGGAAAAGGACAAAACCCTCGAAGAGGTGATATTTGTCTGCCATGATGACGAGAACTATGCTATATACCGGGAACTGCTTGGAGCGGGGCAATGAAGCATGTGGTTTGTGTACTGGAAAGGTTTTTTCCGGATCAAACGAACCTGGATTCAATCTGTAAAATCAGACCAACCGGCAGAGTGAGAAAAAAGGGTTTTTCGTTTTATTCGACGATACAGGTCATGGAAAATGTATCCTCTCCGCCGGTAACAGGTTCCCACGGTCTCATGTACATGGCCGAGAAT
This sequence comes from Methanolinea sp. UBA477, assembly GCA_002509485.1. Lineage (GTDB taxonomy): Archaea > Halobacteriota > Methanomicrobia > Methanomicrobiales > Methanospirillaceae > SD8. The sequence continues at coordinate 30,083 of DAWO01000068.1, read as the reverse complement.
TCCTGTGTTCCCTTCTCCATCGCCCGTATTTCCCAGAAGAATACCCCGCCGACTCCGACCATTCCTTCAGCATGTGCGTCTGTCGTAAAATTGGAATCAAGGAGTTCCAGGCCCGCGGAAGGCGTTGCGTTCCAGCTGTAACCCGTGGTGGGGTTCCCTTTCAGGCTTACGCGGAACTCTGTTCCTTCAGGCATCGTGACTGTCCTCCCATTATCGTTCTCTGTAAATTCCATTTGTACTGGGGTAGTCTGTCCGGGTGTGACAGGCGGGGTGGATGGTTGCCCGGTGCACCCTGCAATTATCATGATCACGACTGGAAGCAGGAACAATCCCTTCACGAGCTTCCCATTCCATTCTTGTTTACCGGATCTCATATAATGCCAGTTTTGATACACCATTATACATGATTCCTACCCATGAGAATCGGATTTTTCCCGAGGTAGTGCCAGTTGGGAAGTGGTAGCCGCTACCGGCCCGCCCGGTCAAGTATTTCACAGAGTGCGGGGATCATGGTTCGTGTATCATGCTCAATGTGTCATACCCGGGAAACATTTTCGGCCAACAATCCTGACAATATATGGATTGCTACCCTCCGCCAACCTGTCCCTTTCTCCCCGGAAAAGATATATTCGTCGCCTTTTAGCCTTTTTGCGGTGATTTCAAGGTTGGGTTATCGGTTTTTTTGAAAAGGAATCCGATGAACCGTATCCCGGCTATTACAGAAATGATTACGCCTCCTCGCTGTTTTGTGTTGGGAGACTGAATCGAATTGTTATCTGCATGCCATTTGTAGTCACTCACAACCGCCGCCGGGGCGTCCTTTTCGGGCGGCGGCGTGGCATCGCACCGGGGGGTGTGGGGGCGGATAGCCCCCACAAAATGTACCCGGTTCATCAATCTACCCATACCTGGCAGCCAAGAACCAGGATCCGGAATCTCCAGGTCTTGACCAAATATCATATAAATATTTCTATAAGCCAAAAGGTATATTACCTTTGGACACCTTTCCAGACTTGCCACCTGGTCAACCGGACGGGGGTGATACATGATGCACAGAAGAGTTCTTCACAGGGATATTATCGAGTTAATGCTCGCAGATGGCCGTTTCTCCACATTCATCTCCTCCATCAGGGCCGCACGGCTTGAAGAGATGATAATGAAGGAGGGGCCGTTTACCGTGTTTGCCCCCGTGGATGCGGCATTCAGTAAAGTCTCCCGCACGTTGCTCAATTATTGTTCGATGGATCCTTTCAGGAGACTGAAGAACCTGGTCTTAAACCACATTGTCGAGGGCAACGTCCTCATTCCCGCAGCACGCAGCCTGCCGCGGATCATCAGTATCCAGGGCGACATGCTCATTCTTGAAGCGGGAAGGTGGATCCGGGTCAATAATGCCAGGATATTTGAACGGAATATGGTCTGTGGAAACGGATGCATTCATTCGATTGATCGGCTTCTCATCCCTGATACAATTATAAAAAGATCTCACCGCTCTTTGTTCCATCAACCGGCACGATCGGGCTGACCGGCTATATTTTTTTCTTGCTCTTTATTCCCTGGTGTGGTTCGATTGATGAGCCGGAATATTGTCGGGGATCTCGGGGACACCCCACCCCCCAGACGCACTGCACACCGCTGCCAGAACGGGGTGTCCCGGGTTGGATCAAGTGGCCAAATCCGGACGCAGGCAATAAATTTCATATCTGTCTCCTACCCAGAACAGTGAGAAGGCTTTTTTGCAGGAGCTCTCCATTCCCAAAACATTGGTCTTCCAGAAATCTTTTCACAATATGTTCAGACGCCGGGATGCTCGTCATTCTTTGAAAGAGCGATACGGTTAATTACGTCTCGCAGCGTTTGATCTTCATAGTCCGCTGGTTGGAATGGTGCTCGAATATCTCGTCGGTCTTCTCCTCGGCGTCATCATAGGGATCATAGCCGCCCTGATCGGTGTCGGAGGGGGTTTTCTCTATGTCCCCTGCCTGATGTATATCTGTGGCCTGGAACCCCGTATCGCGATCGGCACCAGCATATCAATCATCCTCTTCACCACGTTATCGGGAAGCATCGCCTATCTCCGCCAGAAGAGAGTCTTCTTTCGGAGCGCTCTCTGCCTGATCGTCCCAAGCATGATCTTCTCCGTGCTTGGTGCCTGGTCGACGATATATATCAGTGACAGCCTTCTCGCGATAATCTTCTCCCTTGTTCTCTTGGTGATCGGGATCAAGATGATCGTCCCGACGCTTCCGATCGTATCACCGATCACGCATGGACCATACCATGATGAGTCACTCCGGGACTTCTCATCCATGAACGTGAAAAATCGCCTCTACTATATCCACACCTCGACCTGGGGTGCAATCGCCGGGTTCATGAGCGGACTGACCGGGATAGGCGGCGGAATTATCAACGTCCCTGCACTGGTAATCGGTGGGATGCCCGTTCATTTCGCCATTGCCACTTCGACCGCGGTAATCCTCTTCACCTCCATATCCGCAACATTCACTCACATGAGACTTGGCAACATATCCCTGCCTCATGTCGCAGTCTTTTCTGCAGGTGCTATTGTCGGGGCCCAGATCGGTGCGAGGATCGCACCCGCGGTCAACTCTGATAAACTGAAGACCGCAATCGGCATTCTTCTCCTCCTTACATCCGTATCTGTTCTCCTGCAGAATTCCGGCCTGATCCCCTGACAACCTGGAGAAAGGCAAGATGACGGCAGAGGTCACTGTATCAACCTGCAGGCATGGGGACGGGGACACCCGGTTTTTTCATCTATGGCAACAACCACTACCCGGGGATGAATCATGGCCGGCTTTGCAGTGCGGATACCACGGACGACATGCAGGCTTTTTGGTGGAATCAAGGCCACGAGCACGTTGAAAAACACTGCGATTCTTGTTCATGGCCCAAAGGGCTGCGTCTACCATATCAATTATATACTGGGGATGAGAGGGGACCGCCCGCCTGAAATTTACTCCACCTGCCTTGAAGAGGACGATGTCATCTTCGGCGCCGAGGAACGACTCGAAAACGCGATCAATGAACTTGATGCAGCGCTCTCTCCGGATCTCATCCTCGTCTTCTCCTGCTGCGCAAGCAGCATTATCGGCGAGGATGTTGCAGGTGCAGTGAATGCCTCACATACACGGGCCCGGGTGATCGGTATCGATACTGGTGGATTCGAAGGGGACCACATATCAGGATGTGCTGAGACGTTGAGCCGGCTGGCAACCGAACTCTCAACTCACGGCCTGACGAAAAAACCTTTCGCGGTCAATATTATCGGCATGCTCAGGGCCGGCCCTGATCTCCAGGAACTCAAGTCCATTCTTGCCAATGCTCAAATCGAGGTCAATGCAGTGCTGGCTGCCGATGCACGGGTCGCCGACCTTGAAAATCTCGGCCGGGCAGCACTGAATCTCGTGGTCTGCGAGGTGACGGGAAAGAACGCAGCCGAGGCTCTTGAACAAAGATTCGGCACGCCCTACCTTGTTCCCGGACTTCCCATAGGGCCCGGGCCAACAAGAGAATTTCTGGAAGAGGTCACGCGAGAGCTTGGCATTCCATGGACGCCTGACCCAAAATCATCCTCCGGTATACCAGTGCAGCATTCCCGTTCCGCCTGGAAGATCGCGGTCGTAAGCGGTCCCACCCGTGCAGTGTCCATGACACGCTTCCTTGCAGGAATTGGAATCGAGCCTGCCCTGGTGGTCATCGACACCGACTCCGGAAACGTGGACCGGATCAGGGCACTGGCCGGGGAGAGATGCCTGGTACTGGTCTCTCCTGAACAAAACGAGATACAGGAGGCTCTCGATGAACGCAGGATAGACCTTCTTATCGGGGGAATGATGGAACTTCCACTCTGCACCGGGATGGGAATCCGTCACATGGACATGATGCATGGGAGCCAGAAGACTGTCGGCGAGGCGGGAACGAGGAACCTGCTCTCTGTACTGGCAGAAAAAAGAGTCCAATAACCTCCGGGAATTTTCAGAAGAGGCCGATGCATGGCTTCGCGAAGAACACATGATCAAAACTGCACGGATCCGGGGACCCCGGGCCATATCGCTCCCTCTGCTTTAAATCGAGAATGAATCCTGCCAATTCCGGAGATATCCGGATTGCAATGATATCTGTTTCTGCATAAGAACTCTGGCCCGCTTTCCCGGGAAAAGAAAAATTGCGTTGTTATTTTCACACGATCCGGATCTTATCCTGACTGATTCATTCCGGACGCGGCGGAGGCCATCTGGTATTGTGAACTGTTCCCCATTGCTCTCACGGCTTCGGGCCCCGTCAGCAATGCCCGGGTTATATCCCCCGTTGTTGCATTCACCCTGAAGGTCATATTATTGCCTGAAATCTCGTACCTGTCATCCTCGTATGTAAAACTGGTGGCATTTATCTCGAAATCGGGGTTTTGCAGAAACTGGCGGACTGCAATGAGTGTCTTTTCGTAATGCGGCCCCTCGCGGGCTCTCTCTATCCCCTCTTTGCCCTGGTACGAGGCAAATACAATCTCGCTGGTATCAACATCCATCGCATATATCTCGTATTTACCCGAAAGGGTCGCGACACCGGATTCGACTGAGAATGCCGCCGTACCGGGCTGGTATGACTGATCTTCAACAAACTCTCTCACGGCCTGTACTGACTGGTCGTACAGCTTCATGTCGGCCTCCTGGCCGGCCTGGTCTGTGCACCCGCAGAAAAGCAGGCACATGGCGATTACTGGAACAAGCCAGATGACATCTCTCATGAAATCCCTCGCTCCCTGTGTTTTGTTGTGTACTGATAAGGCTCTTTTTATTGTTGTTTGGAACAGGCAGAGAAAAATAGGGTTGCTGCACTCCCATGGTGTGAAAGATATCGATATACCGGGTGCACACCGCCGGGGGAGTCCACCTCAATACCCTGATGCGATGCCGAAAAGGACGCTTTTCGCAGGGGTTGAAGCGCTTCCTGTCTTCAGGAACGGGCTGCATCCCGGTTTTCATAGCGGTAAAGGAGAAAGGATCGAATCGGTGAAGATTGCACTCAATTAATCTTCTTTCCCATTGTGATGCACGCTTGATGGGAAGTTTATCCGTGAGAGACAGGCATCAGCTTCCTTTCCACGTCCCATGCTTCGAAGGGTGATGGATTTGTTGTAATAGACGAATCCGTTGATTGCATTCAACTCGAGCGCCCTGTCAAAGCATTTCAGGGCTTCATCGTACCTTCCCAGTTCACGGAGGGCAATTCCCTTGCTTGCAATAACACGGATATTCCTCGGATTCCTCGACAGGGAACGATCAAAATAGGCGATCGCCTCCTCGTACCTGCCAAGTTCGTTCAGGGAATATCCCTTGTTATTGAGCGCATAACTGAAATCGGGGTCAATTGCAAGGGCCTCGTCCAATGCGGCAATTGCCTCGTCGTACCTCTTGATCTTTCGGAATGTGTACCCCTTCTTGTACAAGGCCATCAGGTTTCCGGGATCGATCTCCAGTGCCCGGTCATAACAGTCGATCGCTTCGGCATGCCGTCCGAGTTCGTAATAGATATCCCCCATCATCTCCCTGGAATGTCCGTTTTCAGGATTCATCTCGAGGGCCTTCTCATACGATGAGAGTGCGTCCTGGTGTCGCCCAAGCGACATATCCCGGTGTGCTTTTGAAAGCCAGTCCTGCTCCTCCATGATATCCATTCTGGCATTCTACCGAATAAACTTAATCGCCATCAGGAAGCCTTCCATGTATCCGGATACATGGGCGTGAGAGAAGTTGTGGAGCCGGTGACGGGATGACGATTCGGATCACGCGGTATACCATGCATCCTGCTGGAAAAGGAAGCTTTTGTATTTCCGGGACGAAAGATTCCGGGCGAGTGGATACAAATCTCCGGGATGAAGGGTTCCGAATTCCATTCCCCCGTCCGCCACAAAACATGTCCGGGGGTTAATCTCCGGGCTTTTTTCCGGGTTTTTTTCGGTTACGAAAAATAATTTGGCCGGATTAGACGCTGTTCTGCCGGTCAACCGGAGTCTCAACTCTCAATTCACCCAGTGTCATCTTCAGGAATGCGATACCGATTGCCCCCTGGCTTACAACTGCCTGGACTGCCCTGTCAAGGTCTTTTACCGAGAAGTCGTGGTAATATGGGTAGATGTAGCGGGATATGGTGAACCCCACGACACGCCCGTCCTCCAGGATCCGGGAAAAACCCGTCACAGGGGAGGTAAATGCCCTGGTCAGCTCATAGATGAATGCAGAGTCGCCACGGGCATAATACTGGTTAAGGTGCGTAATCGGTGGACCTTCGTCGAGAGTTATCTGGAATGCAACCACACAGTAACGCTTGGCCTTCTGGTTCTCGATCAGCAGAGGAAAATCCCCATATTTGACCCAGTACCCCCAGAAATCCCCCTCGTCGAACCTCTTGATAATCACCACGTCAATGTCTTCCAGGAACCGCTCAAGGTCTTTTCTCACCTCATCCTCGGACTTTATGGAAGGATCCGAATTCATATGAGCTGTTAAGGACAGCATCAACCTATGTAAATTTTTTG
>DAWO01000068.1:21981-23495 GCA_002509485.1 Methanolinea sp. UBA477 | reverse complement strand
ATCGGTCAGCTGTGCCAGATCCCTGGCAACAGACCGTGTTAAGAGGAAGACTGCACCTGTCCCGATCAGGAGCACGGCAAGAAACGCGACAGCAAGTAGTCCGTCGAATCGGGCCATGCTCTCGGACATTCGCGTTGCCATCACATCGACTCCGAGCACTGCCACGGTATTTCCGTTTTCATCCCGTATCGGGGCGTAACCTGATACATATGTCCCCCACCTGTCAGTATACACGTCCCTGGATGCGGTAGGAACGGAGAGTGCCATGAAGATCTCATCCCTGTCCGGGGTTTCATACAGCTCGCCGATCATCGCCGACTGCATGGGGTCCTCGAGCCAGAAATCGTCCACGATGAACTCTATCTTTCCATCGGCGTCCACTCGCATGATGTATGCATTCACGATATAGTCGTTGCTGGAACGCATGTCATCCAGCTGGCGTGCGAGGGCCATGTATTCGGGCGTCCCCTCGTCACCGGGCTGTAAGAGGAGGACCTCCGTCGCATTCACCTGCGTGGCCATGATACCTGCAGAATTCTTCAGGTTATCCCGTATACCCTCACGAAAGATATCCTTCGCGGCATTGTTGACGGCGATTGTTGCCACCCCTGCCGTAAGAAGGATGAGAATGAGATAGATCACAGTGATCTTTGTTGCGATTCCAAGTTTTTGGTTCATGGATCCTTCCTCCCGGTGAGAATGTAGCCGGATATCAGTATTGCCAGAAGGCCGGCCAGGGGCCCTGGCGCAGATTTGGTGGGTGTCGGTGCCGGTGACAGCGATGCCTGGACCGTCGCCGTGCTGCCCTGGCTGATCTGGAACGTTGTCGAATAATCTTCGTATCCCGAGAGCTTCAGCGTGAGTGTGTGCATGCCTGTGGCGAGGTCAGCATACGTGCTCGGGGTGTATCCGCGAAAGAGATTGTCGATGTATACCTGGGCTCCGGAGGGATTCGAGGTCACGCTCAGGGTGCCCTGCTGCGCAGGAGTGGAAGTCGGGGTTCCCGTGGGTGAAATGGGTGAGAGGGAAGCCTGCCCCTGGCTCTGCTGTCCCTGCCTGACCTGGACAGAGTAGACGGCGTCCTGATACCCCGGTTTTGAGACCTTTACAGAGTATACCCCTGCGGGAAGGTTGGAGATGACAAGGTTGCCGGACGAGTCGGTCTGTCCCCTGAAGGATCCATCAAGGTAGACATTCGCGTCTGCCGGCCACGAAGAGACCCGGACAGACCCGCTCTGCGTAACCGGCGACAACGTTGCTGATACACGCTGTGTGGCACCGGCCGTCACGTATACTGTCTGGCTGTAATCATAGTAGCCCGCAAGTTTCACGACAACGGGGTGGTTTCCCGGATACTCGGTCACCGTTGCAGGAGTAATCCCCCGGTAGGACCCATCGACGTAGAGCTGCGCACCGGATGGTGAGGAACTGACACTGATATAGCCGTAATCCTTGTGGATCGGCGACGGCTGGAGTTGCGCAGAGAAATCCGAACGGCTGTTCTGATACACGGT
>DAWO01000068.1:12087-21940 GCA_002509485.1 Methanolinea sp. UBA477 | reverse complement strand
CGGGGTTGTCGGCCAAATAGTGATCGTGGTCGGGGGGGTTGTAGCCGTTGTCCATGTCGTGGGACGCGAAAGGGGAACGAGATTGATGGAGATGGTTGTCGTCTCACCCGAACTGACTGAGAATGATTGCTGGGCCGGTGAATACCCGTCCTTTAGCAGGCTATACATGTGTGCTCCCGTGCTCAGCCGGTACTGGGAGAGTGGAGTGGTTCCGACCTGTGTGCCGTCGATGAGTACCCTGGCCCCGGAAGGTGCTGAAAATATGTTTACCAACCCCGTTTCCTGTGCGCAGGAACAGGTGACACATAATCCGAGGGATATGAACAGTGAAACAAGAATAATCCGATAATTTTTAGGCATTATGACCTCCGGGATTCAGATAATGGGTTAATGAAACCGATTCTATTTAAACAGCTCCATTTTCCGGCCTGCCCGTGACAACACACTATCCCACTTCTGTTGGTCTGGCGATATTGCCCGGCATTGCACGCTGTACCCGGCCCCCTCCAAGCCCGGTGCTGCATCCCGGACTCTCATGAAAAATCGTCCAGTCTCTTCTGCATGGCGTCGATTTCATGGAGTGAAGAGAGCCGGAGCCCGATGAGCCGGATCTTCTTCCCATTCGAGAGATCGCGGAGAAGTGATCCTGCAATGCGAAGGAGAGTTCCAGGGTCCCGGGAATAGGTATCGAGAGTCCGGGACCGGGTGTGGGTATCAAAGTCCTCGTAGCGCACCTTGACGGTAACGGTCCGGAAAACCAGGTGTTCATGGACAATGTTCTCGATGAGATCCTTCGCCATCAGGTCGAGTGTGGTTGCAAGGAGGGACGAATCGGCAGTATCCTCCTGGAATGTCGTCTCCCTTGAGACAGACCCAAAACCCTCACGGGAACGGACTTCCCCGTCATCCAGTCCCATGGCCAGTTTCTGCATGTGAACCGCCCATCTGCCGAACCGGGCGAGAAGGGCCTGTATATCGTATCCGGCGAGCTGCCCGATCGTCTGTATGCCGAGATTCTCGAGTTCGGTCCCTGTCACCCTGCCTATCCCGGGAATTCTTCCGACAGGAAGAGGTGAGAGAAAGTCTCTCACTTCCAGGGGTCTGACTATGGTGCGGCCGTCGGGCTTTTTGAAATCCGATGCGATCTTTGCAACGAGCTTGGTCGGGGCAACCCCGACAGAACACGTCAGGCGTTCACGTTCCCGTATTGTTTGCTTGAGTTCTTCTGCGACGGCTCCTGCTTCTTCGTATGTCTCGAGATGGGTCATATCGAGATATGCCTCGTCGATGCTTACCTGCTCCCATCTATCTGTGCAGTTGCTGATGATCTCCATGATCCTGGCGGAAGTACGGGTATACTGGTCGAAATGCGGCCTGATAAAGATAGCATGCGGGCATACGATGAATGCCCGGGAGATAGGCATTCCCGAATGGATGCCAAATCTTCGTGCCTCGTAGGAAGCGGTGCTCACCACCCCTCTCCCCCTCCCTTCGCGGGGATCTGCTCCGACCACCACCGGTCTTCCTGACAGACCGGGATCTTCCCGGATCTCGACAGATGCGAAGAAACTGTCCATGTCGAGATGCAGGATGATCCGCTGGAAATCAGTCATACCGCCAGTAAAAACATGCCCCCCATTCCTTCTTCTCGCCGGGGGAGAGCGCCTTCAGCAACATATCGGCATGTTTCTCACAGACGGCATACCCGCAGCATCCAAGCATCTGCATTCCAATCGCCTCTTCTCCGCATACATCACATCGCTTTTTCATTCCGATCAATTCTTTCCAGTTCCTCTTACACAGGGTATTTTCTGAATCAACAGGGGGGTGAAGGCACAATGCAGTCCGGTCCTAATCGAATTTCACGACACGTTCAGGTGTGGGCCGGTGAAGATCGGCGATCTCTTTTTGAAGCGATTTGACTTCTGATTTCAGTTTCATGTTCTCCATCATGAGCTTGTTCATCGTCATGGCGAGTGCGGCATTCTCGTTTCCGAGGATCTCAACCCTCCGCTCCAGCCCGCGTATGTATTCCTCGATCTCTTTTGCGTCCATAGTATTTCCCAACAGGCAACCGACAACAGATGGCTTATGATAGTAATTGTATCATGGAGATTAATATGTGTTTTTTGCAGGACCGTCTTACACGGAATGTTCACGGTCACCGGTCCCTCTTCAGGCGTGTCCAGGCCTTCCGCGTAAATCTCCTGGCTCTCGACATGTTCTGCTCGTAATGTATGGCGAGCGAAGGCAGCGTATATCGCACGTACTTCGTGAGAACGACCGTCCCGGCAAATCCATTCTCCAGGAGATGCAACTCTTTTCCGATAATGAAATTCTCCCTGCGAAGAACATTGTCGAGAAACTCGTCAGCCGTATCGGCCTTCGAACAGGTCAGCACCCTGCCCGTATCATAGAGGAGATGGCTGTCTGTGCCACCAACAATTCCGAGGTTATGCCGGTCTGCCAGCCGGATAGCCTTCTCATTTTCCTGGCGGCTCATCCCGCCGCATACCACTTCTGCGGCCTGAAACGAACCGATGAGATCCTGGGGCAGATATCCTCTTTCTATGCACTTCTGCAGGCCCTTGTTGAAGATGAGGTATCCATACGGATGGGCGGCGGCTACAATGCAGTGATACCGTTGCGCTGCAGAAACGATCTCGGCTGTGTCGAGGCGTATCGCCAGGCAGGGACTTTTCCGTTTATTATCCCTGATTATCTTCTCGTAAAAATCGACGAGGTCTGCGACGGAATAAAAATATATGAGGATGTGTGGACCGTCACGTGCACTCACCTCTATTCCCGGGATCAAAAGAACGCCGCTTTCATAGCCCTGAGCCTCCCTGTAGCCTGATATGGCGTTATGGTCAGTTATTGCCAGTCCGAAACCAGACTTTCTTGCTTTTTTCAGTGTCGCTTTCAAACTGGCAGGTGCATCGGAATGGTTGGTATGGACATGCATATCGACGGGAGAAAACCCACGTTTCGGATCTCTTCAAGGACCGGTCTCTCGAATCGAACTCGCTCCCTGTGCATGGTCTTCGTCATTTCCGCTCCTGACTGATTATCTATCCACTATCATGCAATGCACGGCAATGAAGAGTATGGAAACAGTTCGCAAATCTTCCAGGTGGAGAGGGGACACTCACATGCATTACATGCCACCAACCGTCTCTTTTTTGCCGAACCGTTTTTTTCCGGTCTCTTCCTTCTCCATGTGTCTGCCAATGACAGAGTGCTGCCCGGTCATCCAACCGGATAAATACGAAATATTTTAGTGTTGTAGCCACCCAAAAAACATTGCCGGAGATTGCATCCGGCATCTTAAGTCATCAGATAGTACCCCCCCAAGACTGAAATGTGAAGACGTGATCAACACTACCTCCTGATCAAAACCCCCGTCTTCACATGAATTTTTCGAATATCCTGCTCTCTGAGCGATGGATTTGTGCTTTTTTGCCTTTCAAAAAATATCCTGGCGTTCTGCCAAAAACCGATCATAAGCCGCACTGTACCGATCATCCGGGCGAGACAGATGGCTGCTGCTGGCTGATGCAGTGGATCGCGCCCATCCCGGCAACCATCGCGTTGCAGTCGATACCTACAATCCTCCGTTCAGGGAAGAGTTCCCCGAGTAACGCAAGGGCTACCTGATCATGTACGTGCCCGAATACGGGCACCAGGACAACTCCGTTCCCGATATAAAAATTCATGTAACTTGCCGGGTATCGCTGTTCATCGCCCACCCTGCCAGGCATCGGCATCCTTATCACCCTGAGCGGGTTCCCGTCCTGGTCTGATGATCCCTTCAGTATCCGGTAATTCTCCTGCAATGCCGCATAATTTTCATCGAGGGGGTCATCCTCGATGGCACACAACACTGTTCGTTCATCCACGAAACGTGCAACATCGTCCACGTGGCCGTCGGTGTCATCACCGGCAATCCCCGATTTCAGCCATATGACATGTGATACGTCAAGGTATTCATACAGGTAGTCTTCGATCTCTTCCCGCGAGAGGCCGGGATTCCTGTTGGCATTGAGCAGGCACTGTTCGGTGGTGATAAGGCATCCTTTCCCGTTTGTATCGATCGAGCCCCCCTCCATCACGATACCGGGAGAAAATACCGGGATTTTGAGGGTGTTGTTGAGAGCGAGCGGGATCCCGTCGTCTGCAACCAGTTCCGGGTATCTTTCACCCCATGCATTGAACCGCCAGTTCACCATGGCAAGGGACCGCTCTTCCCTGTTTACCAGGAATGTCGGTCCATAGTCCCTGAACCATACATCGGCATATTCCCTGACATGGAAGTGTACCCGGGCGGGATCCACCCCTGCTTTGCCCAGGCTGGCAGCGGCGAATGTTCTCATCACATCGTCACACACGAGGAGATTTACCCGCTCCTGCCGATGGATCGCCTGTATTATATCGCAATAGGCAGACTCAACCTTTCGCAGTTCGGGAAATGTCTCGTTGTCGTGTGGCCAGGCAAGCCATATGGCATCGTGCCTCTCCCATTCTGCGGGCATGTGGTAGCCCGACTGCCGGGGAGTGCCGGATGCGGGTTTTTGAGACCCCGGCGCAGAGAGGAGTATGGAATATGTGTCAGGACGCCGGTTATCGAGAAAGCCCCACCCGGATCTCACCTGCTCGTTCATCGCCAGATCGATCTCCCGGACGATGATGCATTCATCAGGCCCTGCCCTCGCGATGATATTTCCAAATGAATCTGCGATGAATGATCCGCCCCAGAAGGTGAGATCGTTCTCGGTCCCGACCCGGTTGACGGCGGCGACATGGACACCATTCGCTATTGCGTGTCCCCTCTGAACCGTCTCCCAGGCATCCTTCCAGTCCCCCTCGAGAGTATCTTCCATGCCTTTTATCCGGCCGATTGCTGTCGGATAGAAGATAATTTCGGCTCCCATGAGCGTGACGGCGCGGGCAGCCTCCGGAAACCACTGGTCATAGCAGATCAGCACTGCAATCTTTCCGTACCGTGTTTCATAAACCCGGTACCCTGGCCCGGGCGAAAAGTAATTCTTCTCGTAAAAGAGGGGATCGAACGGAACATGGACCTTCCGGTAGGGAGGACGGAGGGTTCCATCCGCGTCAATCACGACCGCGCTGTTGTAATATGTATTCGTGCTCCCGCGTTCGTAGAGGGGAACGATGATAACAACACCATGATCCCTGGCGATAGCTGCACATACCCTGGTTGATTCGCCGGGAATGGATTCTGCATACGGATCCGCGTCTGCATCCTCTTCCTGGGGAAAATAGGGCGTCCTGAAGAGTTCCTGCAGGCAGATGATCCTGGCGCCCTCTTCTGCGGCTTTTATTACGAGGCTGGCAGTATGAGCGAGATTCCATTCCAGGTCACCGGTAACAGCCGTCTGTACAAGTCCTATCTTTACCTTCGGATTCTGCATGATTCTGTTACCCTGTTTGAGGATACCGATACATTATACCATCCCCGGAGACGGCCAGGTTCTGCCATCGACGCCGGATCCCGGAAACAGGAGTGGAATCAATTCATTCTCTCCCTGCAACCCGACGCGGGTGCCACGGATGAAAAAAAAGAGAAAAACCTGTACGAAGTGGTGATATGTATTTCGGAGTTTTTTGGGGTATTGATGGCAAGGTTTATGAGTTTTAGCCGGGATCAACAGAGTATGAAAGATTTTGGCCTTCAGTCTCCCCTAAAACTAGCAGTAGCGATACTTATATGCCTGGCTGCCGGTTTTTTCGGCTCCATGGTGACCATTACAGGCCCTGGTTCATGGTATTCGCAGCTGGTAAAACCCTGGTTCAACCCGCCTGGCTACCTGTTTGGACCTGTCTGGACCATACTCTATATCCTTATGGCAATTGCACTGTATCTTGTTGTCAGGGACGGGCTTGAGAAGCCCGGGGTCAAACTGGCGGCAGGCCTCTTTGCAGTCCAGCTGGTCCTGAACACCCTCTGGTCCTTTGCATTTTTCGGGTTGGAATCGCCATTCCTTGGAATTGTCGACCTGGTGATACTCTGGATATTCATCCTGGCAACGATCATTGCATTCTACAGGGTGAGAAAGGACGCCGCTGCACTCATGGTGCCGTACATTACCTGGGTGACGTTTGCGGGAGTGCTGAATTATACGATCATGATCCTCAATCCATGAGGATGTGGATGAACAGGGAAGGATAGGAGAACAATTTTTTTCAAAAAACGATAGGGAGGTTATTCAGGCCGCAGGGTATCCTATTGCCGAGAGACCCTGTGCGATCTCGTCGAGGGTTGCGGGATCGTCGATGGTGGCAGGGACCCGGAATTCTTCACCATCGGCGATCTTTTTCATTGTCCGCCTGAGAATCTTTCCCGACCGTGTCTTTGGGAGCCTGTGTACGATAACTGCCTTCTTGAAGGATGCGATAGGTCCGATCTTCTCTCTTACCATGGCGATCACTTCCCTGATTATCTCGGCATGATCCTTTGTGGTACCGGCTTTCAGGACGATGAAGCCCAGTGGAATCTCGCCTTTTACCGGGTCTGATACGCCGCAGACCGCGCATTCGGCAACATCAGGATGAGAGGCGAGCACCTCCTCCATGGCACCGGTCGACAACCTGTGGCCCGCAGTGTTGATGATATCATCGGTACGGCCCATTATCCACAAGTATCCGTCCTCGTCGATATAGCCTGCATCACCGGTGACATAGTAGCCGGGGAATTCTGCAAGATAGGTGCCGATGAAATCCCGTTCATTCTGCCAGAGTCCGGTAAGGCAACCTGGAGGGAGCGGGAGTCGGATCACGATGTTTCCGGTCTCGCCTGGTGGCAGCTCTTCGCCTTCGTCGTTGAGCACCCTGACGTCGTATCCCGGAATTGCCCGGGTGCAGGACCCGGGTTTGATGGGAAGCAGTTCCAGCCCTGCCACGTTTCCGCCGATGGCCCATCCGGTCTCTGTCTGCCACCAGTGATCGATGACCGGCACGCCGAGACGCTCCTCTGCCCAGACCAGGGTGTCGGGGTCGCAGCGTTCCCCCGCTAAAAAGAGCATGCGAAGGGAAGAGAGATCATACCTGCCGATGTATGCACCGCCCGGGTCCTCCCGCCTGATGGCACGGAAGGCTGTTGGGGCGGTGAAGAGAACACTCACGCCGTGATCTGAAATGACTCTCCAGAATGCCCCGGGATCGGGAGTCCCCACAGATTTTCCCTCGTACAGGATGGTAGTGCATCCAAGGGCAAGCGGTGCATATACGATATAGGAATGGCCCACGACCCAGCCGACGTCGGATGCCGCCCAGAACACCTCGCCGGGAGCAACACCGTAGATGTTCTTCATGCTCCATTTCATTGCCACCATGTGACCCCCGTTATCCCGGAGAACGCCCTTGGGAACCCCCGTGGTGCCCGAGGTGTAGAGGATATAAAGCGGGTCAGTGGCCTCGACAGGTACACAATCCGCAGGAGTCGCATCCATAAAACTGGTCCAGCTGATATCCCTCCCCGGCTTGAGTGTCGCAGCAGCCTCCGGCCTTTGCACGATCACACAGTGTTCCGGTGCATAGTCGGACATCTCCATTGCGGCGTCAAGCAGGGGCTTATACTCTATGATCCTGTCCACTTCAATTCCACAGGATGCGGAGATTATCGCTTTCGGTTGGGCATCATTGATCCGGCTTGCCAGTTCTTTTGACGCGAAACCCCCGAATACCACTGAATGTATTGCCCCGATGCGGGCACATGCAAGCATGGCGATGACGGCTTCGGGAATCATGGGCATGTAGATTACGACACGGTCGCCTTTCCCGATCCCGATCTTTTTGAGCCCTCCTGCACATCGTGCGACAGTGTCCCGTAACTCCCGGTAACTGAATTTTTTTATTGTTGACGTTACCGGGCTGTCATAGATCAGCGCAACCTGTTCGCCTCTGCCGTTCTCCACGTGCAGGTCAAGGGCATTGTAGCAGCTGTTCAATATTCCGCCGGCAAACCACCGGTAAAACGGAGGCCTGGATCCGTTCAGTACGCTCTCCCATCTCCTGTACCAATGCACATCTTCGGCGGTTTTTCCCCAGAATTTCTCGGGTTCATCAATTGACTGCCGGTATACCGTTTCAAATATCGAGGATTGAATGGTCTTCACCCTGTCACGCTATAGCATGACATTCTTTCATTTCAACATCTAAAATACTTTTTAATTCATAATTTCCAATTCTATTCGGTTTTTTTCATATTTCCGATAATTCATCAGTAAATCAGCAAAATATGCGGAAAATCGGCCAGGATGCCATCACTTACACTTAATAACCAGGCAACCAAAGAATAGTCCGTTTGATGGAGCTCGTCACCATCCTCTTCATAGCCGTGATCCTGGCACTGGACTGTTTTGCCGTTGCAATCGCCGCCGGGAGTTCGCGGGTTTCGGACAAGGGACGGCTCGCCCTCCTCCTCGCCATCCCGTTTGGGTTTTTCCAGTTTGCAATGACCATTGCGGGCTGGGCAGCCGGGGCCCGGACGGTATCGTTCATATCGGGATTCGACCACTGGGCGGCATTTTGTATCCTGGCGGTCATCGGTGGGAAGATGGTGTATGAAGGGTACCGGAATGACGTTGAGCATGTACCCGTGTATAATGCCCCGACAATAATCATGCTCTCCCTTGCGACCAGTGTCGATGCACTGGGTGCAGGGCTCTCCCTCGCGTTTCTTGGGGGAGATATCGGAACTTCATCCGTGATAATAGGCCTGACCTCGTTCGTCTTTGCATTTGCCGGGGTGCTCCTTGGAAGGAGGCTTGGAGAGCATCTTGGGAAAAGCATGGAGATTGTCGGAGGAATAATTCTCCTGGTGATCGGGTTGAGGATTCTTGTTGAAAGCATCGTATGAGTTGGGGGGGAAGACTACCCTTCCAACAGGGAAACCTTCGCCGATAAAAGAGCCCGTATTGTTCCCGCCCGGGCTATCCCGTGAACAATGAAACCGGGGCGGGCCCAGGTTTTTTGGGTCTCCTGCTACGGTACATTCTATGGGCGATCCTCCTGCCGTGAATTCAAAAACATTTATGGGTGCGCTTCATAAACTAATCTCCAGGGGTTAGCTATCCCCAGGGCGGAGTTTCATGAGCGATCTCTATCATTCTATCTATACAAAACTTGAAAAGATCGGTGTCCTGGATGTCAGGCAATATGCTGTCATAGAAAATCACCCGCATATACCACTCTGCATAGACCGTCTATCAGATGATATGTTCGCCCTGTCGCAAAACCCAACCATCGACGGTGTTTTGGTAGCAGATCCCGATATCGAGATCAGGGTATACCATGATCAGAAGAGAGCCGAGCCGCTGGCCTACCAGGACCGGTCGGGCCAAAAGATCGTGTATCCCCGGTCGGGTGTTGTGGATCTCGGGGTAAAGAACGAACTCATGGAATTCCTTGACCGCTGGCTGACCGATCTCATAGAGCAGGGGTTCATCCGCAACCAGTAGAAGATTATAACAACTCTACGCCTGTTTCAGGAGGAGATCACGTGCCATACGGGCGTTTTGATTCTCGGGATTGCTCCGGAGTGCCCGTTCAAANNCACTCCATCGCCTCCCCGTAGCATCCCAGCTTTTCAAGGGTTGTTCCCCGTGCATACCACGTCCTGCCGTCATCCGGGTCGAGATCAAGCACCCTCTGATAGCACGTGAGTGCTTCCCTATGCCTGCCAAGGTCGTCGTGGCATACCCCCATGTGAAAATGGGAATCGATATCTGACGGATCATGCAGGAGAACCTTTTCAAAACACTGGATTGCTTCACGGTGCCTTCCGAGCTGGAGCAGGCTCATCGCCTTGTTGTACCATGCATCAGGATCA
>DAWO01000068.1:0-12023 GCA_002509485.1 Methanolinea sp. UBA477 | reverse complement strand
TGCCTGCCCATGGCAGCGAGAGTCCGTCCCATGTTGTACAGTGCAATGAAATTTGCCGGATCTGTCCTGAGCACGATCTCAAAAGATTCCAGGGCCTGCACGTAACGCCCGTCTCCGATCTGGCATATCCCCCGGTCTATGTATGCCCGTGTCTGGGAGGGATCGAGGGCGATGATCCGGTTAAAGCACTCTGTTGCCGCGTCATAGGAGTGCATCGCAGCCTGGCTCTCACCCATGCCGAGCAGGGCGCTGATATTTTCATCGTCTATCTCGAGCGCCCGCACGAATTCAAAGACCGCTTCCGGATACCTCTCCTGCCTGTGAAGACTGACTCCCTTTGCAATATATGCCTCAAGTAACTTCGGATTGAGATCAATGGCATGTTCATAACTCGAGATCGCCTTCTGCTGGTTTCCGAAAGCCGCGTGGCTCTTTCCCAGGTTGAACCAGGTCTCGTGATCGTCGGGCGCAATTGCAATGCTCTGCTCGAAGCACGGGATCGCCTCACCATGCTGGCCGAGAAATGCGTGGCTCCTTCCCCTGTTGAACCATGCGATCGGGTCTTTGGGATCCAGTGCCACCGTCCGTGAGAAACATTCCAACGCCTGCGTATAATCACCGAGCAGGGCATAACAGATGCCTTTTCCCGCCCAGGCTCCGGCATCTGACGGGTCTATCCTGATTGCCGCATCGAAATCGTCCGCGGCATCATGGTACCTTCCCATATCGAACCGGGACGTGGCGCGACCGGTCCATGCTTTCACCAGGTTTTGATCGATGGTGAGTGCCCGAGTGTAGCATTCGACTGCCCGGGCATTATGGCCGAGCATCGTGTGCGAAAATCCCAGTTTCAGAAAGATATACGCGTTCTCCGGCTGGATGGCCCGGGCCGATTCGAAGCATCCGATGGCTTCCCGGTGGTGGGATATTCTCTGCAGGATGGTTCCTTTCTGTATCAAAGCGTATATATGCCGGGGATTTATCTCGATGGCTTTTGAAAATTCAACAAGCGCCCGTCCTTCATCCCCATCATTCGCATACATCAGGCCGTTCTGGTAGAACTCCTCGCTTTGCAGTATGGCCGATGATCTACTTCCAAACACGCTTTTATCCCCCCATCAGGATGCGGTTATGTGATAAAGAATGTGTATTTTTCTCCAATGCCAATAAATGTATCCGGAAATATCAATATCCGGACAGACCAACAATATGGACAAACGATGCCGGGCCATACTGATCTGCTCCTGGATGCCGACTGCCCTCCATTCTACCTTCCCGAATTCGAGGACGCATGCAGGTGGATAATTGAGGAATACGATGTCCCCTTTCACCGTCTGGCAATTTTTCTTCCCTGCGCCGTCAGAAAGCCGTACAGCACGAGCCCCAGTCACAGGCTCTTTTTACACGTGATAGAATCGATTATCCCGGCGGATCACTACCACATCGTCGTCTTCGGGACGTGTGGGACCGTCCCGGCAGAACTTGAAAGGATGTACCCGTTTTCAAGTTACCGGTATATGCTTGGGAATTGTGGTGTTGAACGGATAAAGGATGACTTTCTCGAGATAGAGACTCACCGGCTTGCAGGATATCTGAGAAAGACCGAGAAGACATACGAATTCAGGGTCGCATACTGCATCGGTCTTTTTCGGGAAGCCATGATCCGGGCCAGCAGGAGATCGAATATCCCCATCGATCTTCTCCTCCCGTCAATGGGGACTGTGGAGCGGATGCGTAATCCGGACCGACCATTTCCTGACGGCAGCCTCTCAATGGATGAATATATCACAGAGTTCAGGAATGAACTCAGCTCGTTTTACCGGAATATCTGAAGGAGTTCCTCTTCCATATTTTACCGGAATATCTGAAGGAGTTCCTCTTCCATATGTATCTTCCGAAACACCCCGATCCCCGACACGGAGTCATCCCGGAGCCACCCGGGTGACGGAGTACCCGAATATGGCGGATCTGCGGTTGATGAAGCGTTCAGGGCTGATTTTCACCCTCTCACGGGCTTAAAGCAATCCAAAAGATTTAATAACAATTCGTATCCATCTTATTGCAGGTGTATTAGTGTCCAACTAAGTCACCGAATGAACGTTCAATCCATGGTGGATGCCCTGTCCATGTGGGCAGGGCGGAAACCTCCTGGGATGCCACCACATTATTCCTGTCGATTCATGCCTTATTCCCGGGCTCTGCTCTGTGCCGTTCGTTGTTCCCCGGTTCGTCTCCATGGAGTACCAGATCCGGTGAGTATATTCCTGTCGATTCAGATACCCGCAGCACCAGACCCGACTGTCCGTTGGGGAGATACTTTGAGAATCATTCTGAAAAATTGCCGAATGATCCGGATCATTGACCAGGAATGATATCTGGATAAAAGTCAAAAAATGGCATTCAGGGGAATAGAAGAATGTGCCCCATGAGAGGATCAATTCCGGAACACATGGTCGGCCCCGCAACAGAATGTCTCTGCCACCTGCAGTTCTTCCGCCGTTTTGATCCTGCAGGTTCATTGTGTCGCAGCATCATGTTCCTTGAAACACCTGTTTCGGCCCCATGACAAAACTCTCATACACCCATCGTTCTTCCGCCGTTTTGAATGATGGATTTGTTTTATCACGGCTTGGATGTTTTTCGAACATTTGTTCGGCCCCAGGATGCAGCGTCTCTGTCGTCCATATATCGTACAGCCGTTTGGATATACGGGCTCATTGCGTCCTGACATGTATCCCCAGAAGTCCCCTCTGAGGCATAACCCGATAGGGCGCCATAGTATTTATAATTTACGATTTTGTCTCTCCTTTGTCCGAGAATTTATCTGAAGCTGAATCTTGTGCGCGCACGATCGCCTGCTCCCTGGCCTATGCGAAACGTATAACTCTCCGTCTCCCTACCAATCTGCCATGGAGCCAAAGATCGTAACGCCCCCGCCGGGACCCCGTGCACGTCATGTCCTCGAACGCGATTCAAGGGTCGTCTCGCAATCCATGGCAAGGGAATACCCGCTCGTGCTCGAGAGAGCGAAGGGTATGAACCTCTGGGATGTTGACGGAAACAGGTACCTGGACTTTTCCGCCGGTATCGCCGTGATGAACATGGGCTGGAACCATCCCGACGTGGTAAGGGCCGTGCAGTCACAGGCAGAATCTCTCTCACATGGCGCGTTCCTTGATTTCTGCTCCGAGGTGCCGGTAACTTTTGCAGAGAGACTGGTCCGGTTCATGCCTTCGGGCATAGACCGCGTGTACTTTTCCAATTCGGGAGCCGAAAGCGTTGAGGCGGCGATAAAGCTTGCCAGGAGGGCGACCAAGCGGAAATACTTCATCTCGTTCTATGGCGGTTTTCATGGGCGGACAATGGGGGCGCTGTCCCTGACAGCGACCAAGGTGATCCACAGGCAATATTTCGGGCCGTTCCTCCCGGTGATCCATGTACCGTACGAGAACCCGTACCGGCCGCTCAGTGCATCCAGCCCGTCGTGCGAGATAGATGTGGTCAACTACATCAACGAGGAGGTCTTCAGGACGGAAGTGGCCCCCGATGAAGTCGCCGCGATCTTTGTAGAACCAATCCAGGGAGAGGGGGGATACGTGGTTCCCCCCGTGGACTTCCTGCGCCAGTTACGGGAGACATGCGACATGCACGATATCCTTCTTGTGTGTGATGAGGTACAGGCCGGCTGTTTCCGGACAGGGCCTTTCCTTGCCTGTGAACACAGCCGCGTGGTCCCTGATATCGTCTGCATGGCAAAGGCGATCGGCGGCGGACTTCCCCTCGGTGTGACACTCGCATCAGATGAGCTGATGAGATGGCCTCCCGGTTCGCATGCAAGCACGTTCGGGGGAAACAACCTCTCGTGTATCGCCGGCCTGACCGTGCTGGATCTCATGGAACGGGAACATGCCGGAAAGAACGCAGAGTTGAGAGGCAGGCACCTCATGAAAGGGCTCAAGGAGCTGTATGCACAATACGAATTGATCGGGGATGTCAGGGGAGTGGGCCTCATGGCTGCCATCGAGCTCGTGGAGGACCGGACAACCAAGATACCTGCAAAAGCGAAGAGAAATGCTATCCTCAAAAGCGCATTTGAAAAAGGGGTGTGCCTGCTCCCGGCAGGCCAATCGGTCATCAGGTTCAGCCCGCCACTCATCATCTCCGACGAGGAGATCGATGTCGGGTTATCCGTGCTCGACAGATGTTTTGCGGAGGCGACAGGTTCATGAACCGGACCTTCCGGAAACCAGGTGATACAGGAGGAGGAAGATGTCGAAAGAGAAGAAGATTACCTATGTAACTCTCCTCTCGGATGAAAGCATCCATGGAGAATATGAATCGGCCCTTGAACGTGTCGAAAAAGAGCTTGGACACCATCACCCGATCTTCATCAACGGTGACGAGCGGTGGACCGGCAGTGAATTTGTCGCCCGCTCCCCGGTTGACAACGAGATGATCACCGGGTACTTCCAGGACGGAACAGAAGTTGAGGTGAACGAGTCAATTCTTGCATCGAAGGCAGGATTTCCAGGCTGGAGCGGGCATGACTGGCAGACCCGTGCAGCAATAATCCGGAAAACCGCAGACCGGCTCGATGAGAAGCGGTTCGTCCTGTCTGCCATGGTCACTCTCGAATGCGGGAAAAACCGGTATGAAGCCATTGCCGAGGTAAGCGAAGGCATCGACATGCTGCGGTACTACTGCGAGATATATGAACAGAACGAGGGCTATATCCGTCCCACGAGATCCGAGATTGCCGGTGAGCACTGCAGGAGCGTGATGCGTCCCTACGGGGTATGGGCCGTCATATCTCCCTTCAATTTCCCTGTCACGCTCGCGGCAGGCATGATCGGGGCGGCTCTCCTGACCGGTAACTGTGTCGTGTTCAAGCCGACAAGCGAGACCCCGCTCTCCGGGCTTACACTCTATCGCGCTTTCCGGGAGAGCGGTGTACCAGGTTCTGCAATCCAGTTCTTCACCGGACCGGGCAGGATCTTCGGCGAAGCCGTCACCCGTCACCCGGACATCGAAGGGATCGCTTTCACCGGCTCACGCGAGGTCGGGATGTGGCTCCACCAGGCACTCTCCGCCAGGGCCGGGTATGTAAAACCGCTGGTCGCCGAGATGGGAAGTAAAAATCCCTGCATAGTCACCTCAAGTGCTGATATTGCAAAAGCGGTGGAAGGGACAGTCATGGCAGCATTCGGATACAGCGGCCAGAAATGCAGTGCAACGTCCCGTGTCTACGTCCAGTCGGATGTATTCGACCAGTTTCGCACAGCCCTCTGTGAACGGGCAAAGGCCCTGCAGATAGGAGATCCGCGCATGAAAGAGACATTTATGGGTCCTCTCATCAACCGGAACGCCTTCGAGGTGTTCAAGTCCTCTGTCGCCCAGTGCCGCTCCGAGGGAGGGATTGTGCTTGCCGGGGGTGACGTCCAGAGCGGGGAGATGATGTCACGTGGCTATTACGTGCAGCCGACCATTGTAACAGAGATCCCGAGGGGCCACCGCCTCGTGCGGGACGAACTCTTCGTTCCATTTCTCGTCCTTGACACATTCACCAGTCTTGGGGAAGCACTGGCAGAAGCAAACAACACGGGATATGGGCTGACTGCAGGAATCTTCTCGGAGGACGAGGAAGAGCTGGAAACCTTTTTTGAAACCATCAAGTTCGGAGTCTGTTATTCCAACAGGTCCGGTGGTGCGACGACAGGTGCCTGGCCGGGGGCACAGTCTTTTGGCGGGTGGAAAGGAAGCGGATCCACCGGGCGGGGGGTCGGAGGTCCGTACTATCTCCTCTCATTTTTGAGGGAACAGGCGCAGACGCGGGTAGAATTGTAAACCTCCAGCACCCGCTTTTTTGGATGGTAAAAATTTACTTTTTCGCTCTTCGCTGCCTGGTGTGGGCAGGATTGATGAACCGGATACATTGTGTGGGAACTATCCGCCCCCACACTCCCATGTGCGATGCCGCGCCGCCTCCCGAAAAGATACCGCGAGGCTGATTCACCGTCAAAATTTGAGCAATCGGGTATGAGTTCTGTGAGGATCCCCCGGCGGCGGTTGTGAGCGACTGAACTGGTATGTTGGTAACAATTCGATTCAGTCTCCCCACACAAAACAGCGAGGAGGCACTTTTAGAAAAAAATCACGCATCCCACAATCCCCCGGGCAGAAGAACCTGTCAGAAACACGGGCACCATGCGGGCCGGGATTGCAAACTTCACAATTCATATATAGTATATTCTATATTTCTCATATCAGGAGGAAAAAAAGATCGCCGGCGATGCCAGGGAGAAGATCGAGAAGATCAAAAATGCCGAAGCAGAGGCGGTTCTTCTTGTAGAAAGTGCCAGGAAAGATGCGGTGAGGATACAGGAAGAAGCAAAAATCCAGGCAGATCACTACCGCCGCCAGGCTCACGGGGCAGCAGTATCGGAGATTGAGGAGTACAGGGCCGAAAGAATGGTCCTGGCAGAGAAGTCGGTATCAGAGATTGCCAGCAGGTCTACAGAATCCGCACGCCGGATGGAGATTGATTATGCCAGCAGGATGAGCGGGGCGTCGTCGTTTATCGCCGGAAAGGTGACAGGGAAGGATCATGTTCTATCCAGCCGAGATGAGTAAGGTCACAATTGGCGTGCATAACTCCTATGACACCCGCATGGTCCGGGATCTGCATGATGCAGGAGTTCTTGAGATCATATCCATACGGGATGAGAAGAGCAGCATCAGCGATGTGCTTGAAAAGCCGGAGAGATCCCCCCTCACTGACACGATCTCGGATTACATTCTCAGGCTCGAACGGGTATTTGAACTCTTCTCTGAAATTCCCGTGCAGGAGGAGAGCCTTCTGAAGGGATTTCTCTCACCCCGCATTACAACGCCCAATCCGGTCACACGCCGTCCGGTCAGGGAATTATTCCGTGATGTCGAGGAACTGTCTCTTGAACTCGCCAGGATCCCTGAAATCAGGGAAGAACTGGCCTTAAACAAGGAGGAGAAGGAACGGCTTTTAAAGGAGATCGAAGCTGTCGAATTTGTAAAACCCCTCGGACTCAGGCTGGAGTATATCGGGGATACGGAATTTGTCTCCGTCATTGCCGGGAGGGTCGATACCGAAAAAGTACCAGGGCTACTCCAGGATATCGAGGGAGCAGCAATAGACGAGATCTTCATATCGCAGGTCGAATTCGGAAACCAAACCCTTGTCCTCATCGTGCTGCCGCGAACGCGAAAGGAGGAGATCGCAGGACATATCCGTGCCCCCCGGTTCCAGTCGATCCAGGTGTCATGCACGGGTATGCCGGATGACGCGCTTGCACAGATGAAGGCAGAATATTCTGTGGTCATCGAAGAGACCGATCGCCTTCTCACGGAACTTGCCGGGCTGAAAGATACCCACGGTGCCCGGCTCAGGGCGCTCCGGGAGGAGTTAGGGATAGAGAAAGAGGAAGAGGAGATACGCTCCTCGTGCGGGAGGACTGATGAGACGACCTTCATCGAGGGGTGGGCCAGGGCAGATGATATCGGCCGGATTGAGGATACTCTTGATGCTGCAGCAGAGGGCCACATCTTCATTCATTCCGGGAAGACGAAGAGGAACCAGGAGGATGTGCCGGTCGACTACGATAACCCCAGGTGGTTGAAACCCTTCGAAGTGCTCACCACCACGTTTGCCCGCCCGCTCTACGGGGAGATAGATCCCACGCCGTTCATCGCTCCGATCTTTATTCTCTTCTTCGGGCTGATGATGGGAGATGCCGCATACGGGATCATTCTCACTCTCTGCGGCCTTTTTCTCTATTCAAGGATTGGTCCTGCAGACCCCGGCATGCGGGACATGAGTTTTATCCTGGTATTTTGTGGGATATCCGCAACCCTGTTTGGAGCGGTCCAGGGAGGATGGTTCGGCGATCTCCTTCCCCGGTACTTTGATATCGCTCCCCCGTTCGTACTCCTCGAACCGTTGAAGGATCCGATAGCATTCTTCCAGATCTCGCTCCTGATCGGAGTTGTCCATATAAACCTCGGCCTGTTCCTTGCATTCTTCCAGAACGTGAAATCCGGGGCTTACAGGACGATGGTGTTTGAACAGGGGGTCTGGTTCATAATCCAGCCCTGTGCGGCCGTCCTGCTCGCTTCATTTTTTGCCTGGACATATATCCCGCCTGTGCTTATCACGGTCGCCGAGGCAGGTGGTCTTGCCGGGCTTGTCATGATCTTCTATTACAACGGCCCCATGGGATTCTTCGGCCTTACCGGCTTTCTGGGAGACTGGCTCTCTTATGTCCGTATCATGGCCCTGTCACTGGCCACCGGCGGGATTGCAATGACGATAAACATACTCGCGGGACTCATCTCCGCGATACATCCCCTGATGATCATTCCGGCGGTATTCATCTTTGTCGGCGGACAGATCTTCAATCTCGTCATTCAATCCCTCGGAGGAGTGATCCATGCAATCCGTCTTCAGTACATAGAATTTTTCGGCAAATTCTATACGGGAGGCGGCCGGGGATTCTCTCCGTTCCGGGCAGAGAGGAGATATACAACACTGAAAGGAGGTAATCTGGAATGGCAATAGGTCTTGGGGCGGCACTCATGGCTATCGGTGCAGGGATAGCAGTGGGATTTTCCGCCATCGGAGCCGGCATAGGGGTTGGCATCACCGGGGCATCATCGGCCGGAGTCACATCCGAGCGGCCGGAAAAGTTCGGTGTTGCATTGATATTTTCCGCTATTCCCCAGACGCAGGCGATCTACGGGCTTCTCGTGGCGGTGCTCATCCTGCTATCAGCCGGGTTTTTCGGAGGTCTCTCCGGGGATGTCCCGGTCTCTGCGGGGCTTGCAGGTATCGGGGCGGGCCTTGCGGCGGGAATAGCAGGACTATCCTCTATAGGCCAGGGTATCGCAGCATCATCGGGAATAGCAGTTACCGCAAACAAACCGGAGATGTTTGGCAAGAGCGTAGTCTTTTCCGTTATATGCGAGACACAGGCGATCTACGGACTGCTCATCGCCGTACTGCTGCTGGTATTCTCCGGGCTTCTTTCAGGAAATTTCATCGTCTCGGCTGCTGTCGGACTCGCCGCTGTCGGATGCGGCCTTGCCATCGGCCTTTCAGGGATCTCGGCCATTGGCCAGGGTATCGCCGCTGCATCAGGGATAACCGCGACCGCCGAGAATCCTGACATGTTTGGAAGAGGGGTGGTCTTTGCGGCGATCTGTGAGACGCAGGCGATCTACGGGCTTCTCGTCGCTATCCTGGTGATGTCTTTTACTGGCATGTTCACCGGAAGCCTCATCTCCACCCTCGCATCAGGAGTGGTCGCTATCGGGTGTGGATTTGCGGTTGGATTTGCCGGGTTTTCCGCCATCGGGCAGGGAATCGCAGCTTCAGCCGGAATCGGAGCCACTTCTGAAAATTCCGACATGTTCGGCCGAGGTATCGTCTTCTCTGCCATCTGCGAGACACAGGCGATCTACGGGCTCCTTGTCGCGGTCCTCCTCATGGCATTCACCGGTCTCATCACACAGGACGTGACCACGACGATGGCGGTCGGGTTCGCATCCATCGGTGGAGGGCTAGCAGTGGGGCTCGCCGGGCTGTCTGCCATCGGACAGGGAATCGCATCGTCGTCCGGAATCGCCGCAACCTCGGAGAAGACGGAGATGTTTGGAAAAGGCGTGGTGTTTTCTGCCATCTGTGAGACGCAGGCGATCTACGGGCTCCTTGTCGCCATCCTCCTCATGGCATTCACCGGGATCATAACCCATGACTTCATCACGACCGTCGCAGTCGGAGTCGCTGCCGTGGGTGCCGGCATTGCCGTCGGACTTGGAGGGTTCTCAGCGATAGGCCAGGGCATGACGTCTGCAGCGGGAATAGCCGCCACGGCCAGGCACCCGGATACGATGGGCCGGAGCCTGGTCTTTGCGGCAATGTCCGAGACCTTTGCCATATTCGGGCTCCTTGTCGCGATTCTGATACTGTTTGGACTCGGTATCTTTACCATCTGAAAGGCTGGATCATCCATGAGTGTCGAAAAGATCATAGAGAAGATATCCCTCGAAGCGGCTGAGAGGGCCGGGGCTATACAAAAAACCGCGGAAGAAGAAGCGGCGCGATACCTGGAGAAGGAGAAGATGGCTGCAGAGGCGGAGAAAAATGCCGAGATTGCAGCGCGGAAGAGAGAGGTCGATGCCGAGGTATCACGGATGCTTGCCCAGGCAAGAATGGAAGGACGCCAGACCGTACGGAACACGAGGGAGAAGCTCATTACGGCCTGTTTCGATCGTGCCAGGGAGAGGATCACCGCAACCCCCGGATTCCCCGAATACCCCAAAATCCTGAAATACCTGATAGATGACGGAATTGAAAAGATCGGGGCACAAGAGATCATAATCAGCACGAACTCACGTGACATCCCGGTTCTGGAATCGATACTGGCCAAAGATACCGGGACGGTAGTCCGTGTATCAGGCGAACCGATACCGACATCCGGGGGCGTGCTCCTGAGGACAGGGTCCGGTACGAGGCGTGTGGATAACACGTTCGAAGCCCGTCTCGAGCGGATGCGGCGGGACCTTATCTTCGATGTCGCCGGGATCCTGTCCGGAGAGCGGGAGGTGCCAGAGGAATGACCGATCCCGGGGATATCCTGGCAGTCTTCTCCAGCGAACTCGGGATGAGCCCCGAGCAGGTCCTTGTCGCAGGTCTTGGCATCTTCGTACTTCTCTTGATCATAATCGTCACTTTCCTCGGTTATTTTCGAATTCTAATTCATATCGCGGCCTTTGCATTCCCGGTAGCACGGGTCAAAGCGATCGGCAACCCGTACATCAGGCCCTATGACCTCGAGATCCTCTCGGAGTCAAAGAGTCTCTTCGAGTTGTATGGAAACATGAAAGAAGCGGGATTCCCCGTCCCGATGAAGGAGTCAACGGAGAGCCCGGATATCGACACGGTACTTGATCGGCTGCATGTCGAGGAATATACAAGGCTCGAAGAATCCGTACCTGACAGCATCCGGCCCTTCTTCCAGGCATTTCATTCCTTTCTCGAGATCGAGGAGTTGAAAAAGGCCATACGCATCCTTCATGCCGGTCTGCCACCGGATCTCCTCAAACAGAGGATGGTCCCTGTCGGTGTGATATCGTCCGAGATAATCGAGTCCCTTGCCCAGTCCCCGACAGTGGAGGAGATGATATCCCGCGTTCCCCAGGAACCGTACGGCAGGGTGCTTGGTAATGCCCTTCCCGAATACCAGGAGACCCGGATCACCTTTCCTCTCGAATCGGCCCTCGACGTTGCAGCGTTCAAAGAGATCCACCGGTCTGTTCAGAGAGTTGATGCAGTGATCGCGGGACCGGTCAGGGAGTTCTGCGGGGTGTACACCGACATCGTAAACCTTTTGACCCTTCTGCGTGCCCGGTCTTTTGGGATTGGGCCGGAAGAATCTTCCCGTCTCTTCTTCCCGGGTGGAGCCGTGTACGAGGAATGGCGTCTCAGGCAACTCCTCGAATTACCCGGTATCATCGACATCGTCCAGCAGATATCGGGGACAGAATATTACGAGGCCCTCCATCCGGCCCTCCCGGAATTTGAACTGTCAGGACGCATGCAGGACCTTGAATTCGTACTTGAACAATTTCTGCTGCACAAGGTCCAGGGCCTCTCCTCTACCTACCACCTCACCGGAGGGCCGTTGATCAAGTTTGCAATCGCCAGGCAGTTCGAGATCCGGAATATCAGGATTATCGCGCATTCGTTGCAGGGAATCGTGCCACCGGAGAGCGCAATGCCCCGGATGGTGTCCGAGGGGGCAGGATCATGAAGATAGCAGTGGTCGGCGATGAGCACCTGGTGTGGGGGTTCCAGCTCGCGGGTGTCCACGCCGCATCTGTCGCACACACCCCTGCCGAGGCGGAGGAGGCATGCAAACGGTTTGCCGGCGACCCTGCGATCGGCATCATCATCCTGCTTGAACGTTTTGCAGCAGAGATCGGGCCTTTCC
>DAWO01000086.1 GCA_002509485.1 Methanolinea sp. UBA477 | reverse complement strand
GGTAGTGACTGCCTGATTCCTATCGATGGATTTTTGGAGATGATAGGTGATACTTCATTTGATGACTGTCACCGCGGTGATCCCCTTCAGGCCCAAAAACCCAAAGACCCGGCTTTCCTGTGTCCTGGAACCCGAAGAGCGTGATCTGTTTGCAGGCATGATGCTATCGGAAGTGGTGGATGCGGTTGTCTCCGGGGGATGCCAACCGCTCATCCTTGCAACAGAGCCGTTCAGTTTCGGCGACGTACCTGTCCTGATCAGCACTTCTGGGCTGAATGATGCGCTGAATGCCTTCCTTGCCCAGCAGGACGGCCCGATCCTCATCATCATGGCTGATATTCCGCTGGCCACCGGCGAGTCTGTGAAGCGCATGGTCTCCACGTCCGAGGATATGTCCATGGTCCCCGGGAGGGGGGGTGGGACAAATGCGATCTTCCTTTCGAGAGGGTCTCTGTTCCGGGTAGATTACTACCAGGCGAGTTTTTTAAAACACGTCGCGATTGCAAAAGAGAGGGTTTTGTCATGCGAAATTGTCGATTCGTTCCGTATTCACACCGACATTGATGAAAAAGAAGACCTCGTCGAACTGCTTATCCATGGAAGGGGAAAGAGCCGGCGGTACCTGGAAGAACTCGGATTTCATCTCTCGATTGAGAAGGGACGGGTAGGCGTGGAGAGGGAGAAGGAGGAGCAATAAGTGACAGAATCACAGATTCCTGTCATTTTCACCATCAATTATGCTTTTTTGTCTGGACAAATGTATGTGGCACTGAGTCGGTATACAGATCCAGCTATAAAAGCTGAACAGATCGAATGCCAACTACCGCGGAGGTTATATCCGATCAACGAGAGGAAGAGTTCTGTATGAATGAAGCGCCGACCAGGATAGTGCAACCTGGGGATCATGCAGCGAATTTCTCTCTCAAGGACCAGCAGGACAGGACGTTCGACCTGCTGGAACACATGGGAGAGAACGTTCTTCTCTCGTTCCATCCCCTTGCCTGGACAGATTACTGTGCAGAACAGATGAAATCCCTGGAAGATAACCGCTCAATACTCGAATCACTCGGTACAACAGCCGTTGGCATCAGTATTGATTCACACGTCTGCAAGCGGGCATGGGCCAGGCAGATCGGCATCAGCGAGACGCCTCTTCTTGCAGATTTCTGGCCGCACGGGGCCGTGGCCAGGATGTATGGCCTCTTCCGGGAGTTCAACGGGTTTTCCGAGAGGGCGAACGTGATTGTTGATAAAAACCAGAAGGTGGCCTTTGTGAAGGTGTACCCGATACACAGCGTTCCCGATATCAGGGAAGTGATCACGGTTATCGAGCGATCGCTATAAAGACAGGCGATAACCCCCGGGAGAAGATCATCCCGTGAGGGGTACGACATCGCGTTCTCGCGTTCCATAGTTCCGGCTTTTCGAGGCAGAGCGGCCGTTAACGCGCATAGCGATTTTGATCCTCCATGTTGGGTATTTCCGGATCATCAACGCTCTCCAGCACATTTTCGCCATTTTTTGACTTTCAGGCAGCCAGGGACAGGCGGGATTGTCCGCTGGGTATTGCATGTGGATCATTTTTGCACAAAATATAATGCAATATGCCAAAAAGTTTATACTTTATGCACAGTATACAATGCATTGCAGAAATGTGATTATGGTGCATATGCCCGCATGGGGAATGTCGGGAGGATACCGGAGATGAAATTCAAAATACAAAAAAATGCAGAATATCCAACAATATCCGTGCTCGAGGTCTTATGAAGAAGACACCGCTCCTCTTTGCAGGAATCATTGCCGCGACGATACTCGTGGTCATGGGACTGGGGATTCTCCTGACAGGTTCCTTCTATTTCATCCCCTCGATCACCATCGATCCCTTCGGCGACGGGGAGATCGACGAGAACGGTATGCTGGTGCTCACCGGAACGACCAACCTGGGGGTGAATACGTTCCTCCTCGTGAACGTGACCGACGGTTTCCCGGGAGGGGAAAAGGCAACGTCTCTTGCATCGGTGCTGCCGGGAAGCGGTGGTCGCAACACCTGGAAGGCGGCCGTTAATGTATCCCCGCTTCCACCTGGTACATACATGGTGAGGGTATCCAGCGTTGATCTCTCTGGCAACAACAGGACTGCAGTCCCGGGCAGGGTATCGGTCACCGCGCCCTTTACACTCCCTGAAGTGCCGGCATCCGGCGATCGCGGCTCCCCCTCCCCCTTCCTCCGGGCTAACCGGATCGGCGAGAGGGTTCCCGGCGAACGTATCGATGTGAGTGGCGTAACGAACCTGGGACCAGGCACCGAGCTGCTCTGGAGGGTAGATCCGGCCCAATCTCCGGGATCTGAAGGCGGCACTCCTGTTTTTACAGGTCGACTACCCAGAGGAATCACCGTGGTGACAGGAGGCATATCAGGGATCAACCGGTGGTCGTTTTCAATCGACTCAGCGGGGATATCTGCGGGGTGCTACCTCGTAAACATTACGCGCGACGGTTTTCCAGGGGAGCCTTTAAAAAACCGGACATGGGATAGCGTTGAATTCCGTCTTTCTGCCTCTGCACCGAAAGCGGCTCCGACACCGGCCCGGTACATCACCATCGATACCATCCCTGACATCCGGGAAAACACGCGGGTCACAGTTACCGGGACGAGCAGTCTCTCTCCGGGAGAGGAACTGGTGGTGGAGATCACCCCCGCAGTCAGCAGTGGGTACAGCTTTGTCGTATACCCGGAAGGCAGGGCCCGGGGCGGGGTGTTTGCCGGGGTGACCGGGACGGCGGTTGTTGTGCAGGGGGCTGCCGGCGCCAACCTCTGGTCGATGGACTTCGATACCTTTCACCTGCCGCGGGGGGAGTATGAATTGAAGGTCGCCAACCTGGAGATGAATGATGAGACGACGAGGATCGGGCCCGGTGACGTGTCCTGCACCACCCGCTTCACCGTCCGGGGGGATGCCTGATGAAACGGGCCGTCTACCTGGTCTGCATCCTTCTCACCGTCTCGCTTGTCGCAGCGATGGTCGGGTGGGCGATCGCGGCCGGCGCCCTGCTCGTCCCGGTCATCGCCATCCCGCTCGGTGTCGTCGTCATCCTCGCGTGCCGCCAGCAGGTGAAGGGCGTTATGTCGGATGAGCGTACCATGCGCATCAAGTCGAAGGCATCGCTCCGGACTATCGAGGTCCTCCTCGTACTCGGAGTGATCGGGGTGGTCGTCTTCTCGTCGTATGCCTTCTCCACCCCGCTCGCACCCACCATCAGCGGAAAGGTAACGGTGAACGACGACGGGACACGGTCGCTCTCGATGGCGATCTCCAGGGGCGGGAACACCGGCATGCCGGGGGACGTCATCAGTTCGATCGAGATCAAAAACATTGATGCCATGAACGAGACCGAGGCCGCGGCATATGCCGCCTTCTGGCAGGAGGGCCTGCGGCAGTACAACGAGAGCGCGATAGTCGCACGGACGATCCTGTACTGCCTCATCACCCTCATCGCAACGTTTGGGGCATTCTACCTGTATTATGCCAGGAAATACTAGAAAAACAATCGCGAAGACGTCATGAAGAACAGGATACGGGTCCTTCGGGCCGAGAGAGAGATGACGCAGGAGAAGCTCGCGGAGTTGATTGGAGTGACACGAAATACCATCATATCCCTGGAGAAGGGGAAATATTACCCATCCCTGAAACTGGCATACCGGATTGCGGATGTCTTCGGGGTCGGAATCGACGACGTATTCACGTACGAAAGAGAGATAGACGGGCCTGAAGCGGGTGATGACCTGTGAAGAGAGGCGCGCTTCCCTGCCGGGTTCCAGGGACCGGGACGGCAGGCAATCCGTTCTGCCCGGTCCCCCCTGACAGGTCCTCATCCGGCCCGAACCGGATCTTTGGCATCTCCTGTTGCAATCTCAAATCGATCTGCACCGATACCCGCTTTTGGGGTGATCCCGCATGACATTCAGGAGGGAGGGTATCATACTCGCAGGCGGTGTCGTGATCGGGATCATGATTGCCGTCGCACTCCTGGCAGGACTCCAGGTCCTCTCGCCCGGGACAGGAGCGCTGCCTGTGCCGGATCCCTTCGGAAAAAGCGACCACACGTCTCTTCCCGGGGGTATCAGGGAGATCTCGTCGGTGGATGGCGCGAGGGAGTTTATCAAAACCCACAGGGAGACTGCGACAGAGACTGCTGCAGGTGTGGTTGCGATCCAGGTGCCGGCGTCATCCCTGGCCCCGCTGGAACCAGGGGCGCGTTCCTGGCATTACAACGTTGATACCGCCAGTTTCAAGCCTGACGAGTATATCGTGAAGGTCACGGCAATCACGCACGATGTCTCCGCCACCGCGATATTCAACATCCTCTCCGCACC
Source organism: Methanolinea sp. UBA477 (assembly GCA_002509485.1). Taxonomy (GTDB): domain Archaea; phylum Halobacteriota; class Methanomicrobia; order Methanomicrobiales; family Methanospirillaceae; genus SD8. Next base: position 5,861 of record DAWO01000086.1, on the reverse strand, counting down.
CGAGGGGGGAGTGATTCCCATGCAGGGCACTCCCGGGTCGCAGTACCAACAGAACCATGATGGTGGATTCTTCATCACGATAGATCCGGTCGGGAACCACTTTGTCGGCGATAGGTTCGCGATCACCGGAACCACGAATCTCCCGGCGGGCGACGACGAGATGCTCATCGAGGTGGTCTCCGCGTCCTTCGCACCGACCGCAAAAACCCAGTCAGGGGAGTTCTCGGGTGTGACGGGAACCTTCCATGGGGGGGGCGGTAGTGGAGGAGCGGGGTACGCACCAACCATGGTCTCCACGCCTGTACCGACCATGGCACCCACGTATGCCGCGGGATACCCGAACACGCAATACGTGGCGGGACGGGAGTACTCCAGGACGAACGTCCAGGTGAAGGACGTGGACGAGGCTGATATCGTCAAGACCGACGGCACCTTCATCTATGTCGTCTCGGGCAACGCACTCCACATCGTCCGGGCCTACCCGGCAGATTCCGCCAATATCGTCTCGACGACAGGATTCTCCGGGAACCCGGTATCCCTCTACCTGTACAGCGACCGGGTCGCATTGATCTGCAGGGACTACCGCCCGCCGGAGTACTGGCGGTGCGAACCAGGTGGGCGTGTCGGTTCTCCCGGGTACAGCGAGAAGACGATCATATACATCTTCTCGGTGGAGGACCCGTCGGCCCCGACCCTCGAGCGGGAGGTCGTGATCGACGGGAAATACACCGACTCCCGGTTGATCGGGGAGTGGCTCTATTTCCTCGCGTCGACCCCGGTCGACCCGGATTCCCCCGATATCGCGTTCCCCGAGATCCATGACGGCGAGAGAGGCACGTTCACCCCTGTTGCCTACTCGGTCGAAGGGAGGGACAGGGCCTTCGCCTTCACCACGATCGGGTCGGTGAGCCTCGGGTCCGATGCCCCCGTGAGGGCCAGGACGTTCCTTGTCGGAACGGCCGGGACCATCTATGCCTCGCCGACACACCTGTATATCGGCGTCCGCTTCATGAGCGAGGAACCGCCACTTCGGCATGTCGACACAGAGGGCCGGGTTGTCAGCGGGAGCGCAACCGACCGGACCGCGATCTACTCGTTTGCGCTGAACGACGGAGCCATCCGGTTCGATTCCGCGGGCGAGGTCGAAGGCACGCTCCTCAACCAGTACGCGATGGACGAGTACGGAGGCAACCTCAGGCTCGCGACGACCGTCACCGAATCCGGAAGCAGGGGCATGACACAATCCAGCACCGTCACCGTACTCGACAGCCGACTTGATCCGCTCGGGGCAGTGACAGGGATCGCCCCTGACGAACGGATCTATGCCACCCGCTTCATGGGCGATCGGCTCTACATGGTCACGTTCCGCGAGACCGACCCGTTCTTCGTGATCGATCTCTCAAATCCTGCAGAACCGGTCCTTGCCGGGATGCTCAAGCTCCCCGGCTATTCGGACTACCTGCACCCGTACGATTCCTCGCACATCATCGGTGTGGGAAAGACCGCGTCATGGGGATCGGTCAAGCTCTCGCTCTTCGACGTATCAGATATCGAACATCCTGGCCTGGTCGACAGCGTTGAACTCGGCGAGGCCGGGAGCACCTCGGAAGTGCTCAACGACCAGAAGGCGTTCCTCTTCGATAAGGAGAAGGACATCCTCGTCCTGCCCCTGCACCTGACCGGTACCTATGAGAAATCGTCGATAAGGACGTCTAATATCCTTCGGAGAAACGCCTGGGGCGGGGCATATGTCTTCTCGGTTAATCCGGACCAGGGCTTCTCGCTCAGGGGCAAGGTGAAACACTATGACGAGCAATCCCCGAACCAGGCACAGGTGATGCGTGCACTCTACATCGAGGATACCCTGTACACGATTTCCCGGAGCGCCATCTACATGAGCGATCTCGGGGACGGCGTGAGCTATGTCAATGATGTGAGGTTGTAGTGAGAGGAAGAATCTTCTTTTTTTAATGCTGGCAACTCTGAAAATTTCCTTATTTATTCTCGGACAGAGAATAGTCCCTATATAGCCACCAGATTGTCCAGGAATTGGTTTACCTGGGCAGCGACGATATTTCTCCTGTATTTCAGTTCAGTAAAGGTCTCGACATCAAAAGGTCCCGAACGTGTTTCATCCCGGAATTTTCGGTGTATCACAGCCAGCGAATTTTGTGCAAATCCTCTTTTTTCCCGGGAGACTTGCTTGTCCGCAAAAGTACGGTTAAAATATTGAGCGGCTTGTGTTGGTCCTCCCATATAGTGGGTGAGTGCAAAAATATCGTATGCATCTTTTTGATTCTTTCGGCCCTGCAGTGCCTGGCCTTTCAGGATTATTGATCCTGGTAAATCGAGAACTTTAAAGACCATTGAATCGATCCCATCATCCGGCAAGGTTGTCTCTATCTCTTTTTCAAAGTTAAAATCAAAGGCGATATCGGCACCCTCGAACATGAACGCTTCCAGATCGGGCTGGACTCTGAAATGGTATCCAAGATCGCATTTGTCGCACAGGAAATCGATATGGATCGGGTAATATTTTCCATCGACCGGAGATTTTCCTCTTCTGACGAATCTGAAATGGTTTTCCTCGACATATCCGAGATCGGTGACAATATTCCTTATACTATCATATTTTTGCATGATGGTTGTCTTGAGGACAAGATCGATATCGATACTCCCGCAGTGCTCAAAGTGATTTTTTGTAATAAAGTAAGGGGCCCATCCCCCCGAAAGCACCATATCGTTCCTGTACATCTGCAATGAGAGGCCGAGTTCGAGCAATGCGGATTTAGATGATTCTGTTATCTCACGGGCATACATGGTATTTAGTCCTGAGCTTTTTCCCAGCGTTTTTCAATTCTCTTAAACAATTCATCGGCTGCTTCCCTGCCCCTGGCTGGGTAATTATACAAATCAACGTAGAGCTGTATATCCGATACAATTCGCATCCCGTCGATCTCCTGTACTCCGTAAAAAATACCATCACTGGTAGCGATGGCGAATTTTACATTCCCATTCTCTTCGATAGGCATGAGACCAAGCTCATTTGCCCATTCGATAGCATCTGACCTTTTCCTGACGTAAATATGGGTATTTGTAGGCCTGACAAATGGTTCGACGAGTAGCGCTCCGGCAAGTCCGGTCAATGCATACTCCGGATGCTTCCTGCCTTCAAACCTACTCAAAAATTTTCCAATATCCTCTTCCTGGGAATAGTATTCAACAAATGTGGTATTTGCGACAAAGTTTGAAAATGTAGCCCATCGTTTTAGAAGATCCTCCGGAGCCATGACCTTCAGTTTCGACCGGGAAGATGCACGGAGTGCCAGCCGCTGCCTGATCAACGTTTTTGAAACCCGTGATGTATACCCAAGGGATGCTCCTGATTCACGGGCCAGGTCCCGAAGTGTCCAGGTTTTAGGGTAGTGGACCAACAGGACGCGTATGATGTCGGCTGCTTTTTTCGCAAACAAATTTGTCAACCGGTCCCTGCTTTGTTCACTATTTAATTCTCGTTCACTTTTTGTGAACATAATCATTCTATATGCGATGTTCACTATTTAACACTTGTTCACTTTTTGTGAACATAATGCAGGTTCGCGCTCTTCGACGTCTGATAAAAGGTTTTTGTGGAGGCAACCCTCACCCACTGTTCAATGGACGATATAAAAATCATCGATCTCACACCGGAAAACATCGAGGATTACGGAGTCTTTGGCTATAAAGACGTGCAGAAACACGTGGAACTGAGACGAAAGATCCAGTGGTTCAAAGAGTACTACCCGAAAGGTCTGAGAATAAAGGCGCTCGTTTCAGAAACAGGCGGATACCAGGGAATGCTCGGGTCATTGAGTTGATGAGCACGGCACCGCATCAACCCTGCTTTCTTTTTTGTTTCAACCGTTCCCGGATATAGATGATTTTTCCCGCCTGATCCTTTGATTGTCGTTCGTCTATCTCAAACAGGTTCAGAGAGCGTATGAGGTCGAAGAATTTTTTAAATCCATAATTTCGTGAGTCAAATTCAGGGCTTTTCTTTTGGATGTTCTGCCCGACCAGCCCGAGTTCGGCCCAGCCTTGTTCATCCGATGAATCCTCGACACTGTTTTTTAATAATTTGAGGAATTTTTGATCATTTTTCACGTCTTTGAAAACAGAAACTTCCTTGTTAACAGGAGCGGCAGTCCCAACAGATTCGGTTGGCCGCAGGATTTCCGTGTATATGAATTTGTCACAGGCATCAACGAATGCCATTGGTGTCTTCTCCTCCCCAAATCCATATACTATCAGGCCGGCTTCCCTGATTCGCGAGGCAAGACGGGTGAAATCACTGTCACTTGATACCAGACAGAAGCCATCCAGATTTCCCGCGTGGAGCAGGTCCATCGCGTCTATAATCATTGCACTGTCTGTCGCATTTTTTTTCGTCGTGTAGTTGAACTGCTGGATAGGGATGATTGAATTTGAGAGGAGGACGTCTTTCCAGCCCTGCAGATGGGGCGTAGTCCAGTTGCCGTAGATTCGCTTCACAGACGCCACGCCATATTTGGCTACTTCGTCAAGCAGATTTTTAATGATACTTGCCTGCGCATTATCCGCATCAATTAACACAGCCAGTTTTTTCTGACGTTCGATCGGTGGCAACGTGTATTCCATCGATTCAACATACGTTTCAGAGAATTTAATCTTGAGTGTTGATCAAGAGTGATGTATCGGGATCCCGGGGCCACTATGAAAGGGGATGAACGCACCGGCAAGGAAGTGAATGAATGAAAAAGACGTTTTTCCTGGTTCTCTGTGCGGCAGTCATTGTTATTACAGCAGTCCTGTTTGCCACCGGTATCCTTGAAGAGACGCCGTATGACGATTCAGCATCGTATCCTCTCGTTGTTATCTACAACAGGGACCCTGGGCTTACCCATTCTGTCCGGATTTTCGTATCGAATGCGACGGAAGCGAACATTTTCAACCGGACCTGCGTTCTCGCTCCAAATGAAAGCACGGAATCGGATCAACGGTCGATCGAACCCTTCCAGGATCTGACATTTACCCTCCTGGTCGACGGGAATGAGTCTTTCTTTGTGAAGGCACATCCCGGTCCCACAAACATCGTCTTATTCGAACTCTATGCCCCGTATGGGAGTGAAGTTGTCTCCCACTCGATCATAGACCTGACACCGTCCGGCCGTCACCCGTCTTCTTCCATGCGGGGTGGCTGACCCACGCTATTATTGCGGTTATAATGTGGGAAAAGGAGGGAATTTAGGGTTACGGGCAGAATATTACTCATTATTGGAGCTGTATCGGAAATGCCACCCCCCAAATGGATCTCTCGCCCGAATCGAGAGGCGAACTGCTGCAACAGCTTCATTCCCTCTTCCACGCAGAGTATACGTATGAGCGGTAAGGAATCCGGAACTCGGTGAAAAAGAGAGTTTTCCTACAACACTGACAATTATGGTTCCTCAATTGGAACAATGCATTTCTAGATATTTCCTTACTTCCTGATTAATCTCATAATGGACTGTTTTCCCCATTTTGTGTATGGAAATCATTCCTTCTCGTTTAAGCCTCTTCATATACCATGTGACCAACGGACCCGATACTCCAATCTTCTTTTCAATATCCTTTCTGATTGCACCAGGGTTTTCAATTAAGAACTTGAGAATCCGATAATCGGTACTATTATGGATATGTTTCAACATCGTTTTTTCCATTTCAGAATATGTACCGGAATTTATAAAATAACGTGAATGTCCGTGGTTTTCCATGACAGAAATCTTACCGAAAGCTCTGAGAATACCGAGGTGATACCCGAGGGTTCCATGTTTGATGTTAGTTTTTCGTCCGATGGAAGTATA
>DAWO01000125.1 GCA_002509485.1 Methanolinea sp. UBA477 | reverse complement strand
GGCCCACAACTCGTGTACATACTCCTTTCGGCGGTATCCTCTGCGGCACTCTGGAACATCACCGCCTGGAGATTCAGGGTGCCGTCTTCTTCCACGCACGCGCTCATAGGCGGGCTCATCGGTGCCGGTATGGCTGCTGCCGGCATTGAGAGTGTAAACTGGGGTATCAGTGAATTGGTGGCAGCACCTCATGAACTCCAGGGCCTTACCAAGGTACTCTTCTTTCTCATGCTATCGGTCTTCCTCGGATTTGCGGGAGGTTGTCTGATGAGGAAGATGTCAGGAGTCGTCCTCAAAAACGCCCGGCGATCCGCAAACCGGCAGATCGTGCGGCTCAACTGGATTGCCGCTGCAGTCATGTCGTTTGCGAACGGCGCCAATGACTCGCAGAAACAACTTGGAATCATCGTGCTGGTTTTGTTTGCCGCCGGGAAGGTCCAGACGCTCGATGTCCCCTTCTGGGCCCGTTTCATCTGTGCGATCATGCTCGCGGCAGGGACAGTGGGGGCCGGATGGCGGGTAATGTCCACACTCGGCCGGCGCATCTTCAAGATTGAACCGATCCATTCGTTTGATTCCCAGGTCTCTTCGGGGGCTACCATCGCCATATCAAACCTTGCCGGCGCACCCATATCTTCAACCCATATCATCTCGAGCTCGGTGATCGGGGTCGGTTATGCGCAGAATCCTCAAAAGGTCCAGTGGTCTGCGGGAAAGGAGATCTTTCTAGCAATGATTTTAACCATTCCCATTGCGATGATTATCTCTGCACTCGTGTTCACGCTCATCAGGCCGTTTATCGGGAGTTAGATTGCAATGACACGCGGGAAGAGAAGAGGAACGATAGAGGGGATATTCAGTTCGATATTCCCTGCCAAATACGACTTCGAAGATATGCTCTCGCGCCAGGCTGACCGGACCCTCACCGGCGTAAAAACTCTTTCAGACTGGCTGACGACAACCCCTCTTGAAGATCCGGTAGTGCTGAAACGGATGGAGAAAGAGGTCGACGCATTGCGATACGACCTCGAAGAGAAGCTGATCGATGCATTCTCGACGCCATTCGACCGCCAGGACATCTACAGCCTTTCACGTCAGATGGACTATATCCTCAATTACACCGCCGAGATTGCCAAGGAGATGTATGTCTTTGGAGTGGAACCGGACGAACCTATACGGGAGATGACAAGAGCGCTCCTGGGGGGAACGCGATGTATGGCTGAAGGTGTGCGGGTCATGAACACTGACCAGAAGAGGGTCAGGAGACTTATCAGGCGGGCTCGGGACGCGATGCACCGGATTGAAGACCTGTATATCGAGAGCATGGGCGTCCTGCTCAATTCCGACGATGTCCTGGGCGCGATGAAGAAACGGGAGATCTACCATCACCTGAGGGATGCAGGGAGAGCGCTCCGTTACACCGTGGACATTCTTCACAAGGCCGTCGTGGGAATCGATATCGGTTCCGAATGATCACCCCGCGTCAATACCCTGTCTGCCGGCCCGGATACCACTCGAAGTCATTTATTTTATACCGGTTCTTACAGAAGGTGATGCATGGATATCACAATGATTCCTCCCATGGAGAAAGAAGAATATGACCGTCTCATAGAGGACGGATACGTATGCCGGATCGCGTTTGCCGGGGGGGGTTCTTCCCATATATAGCCCCGTTTCTGTATGTTTTTGACGGGAAGTACATGCATTTCCTGCCGACCAGGTACGGACGCAAAATCGACTATTTCCGTAAAAATCCCGCGGTATCGGTTGAAGTCGAAAATTATGCCCGTGATCTCTCGTGCTTCACCTTCGTCAGCCTGCAGGGATACCTCGAAGAGATAACGGATCCGGAGAAGAGAAAAGAGATCAGGAAGGGATTCGTCGACCTTATCCGGTCACGGGATCTCTCCCCGAATATCCTGTCGGCACTCGGCTTCTCGCCGGGTGACTCCCCAGAGACCATTGTCGGCCAGGAGAAGAACCTGGTATGGAGACTTGTCAGGGTCAAGGACATCGTGGCCCTGAAAAACGAGTAGCATGCTGAAAGACCGGGCTGTTCGCATTTTTCTATTTTTTTTCTTTCGGATATTTACCCAGGCCCCACACTACCAGGTGTTGAATTCTCCAAAAGGCATCGTTGTCGGTCCATGCCGGAAAGATTGGAACAAGAATCCCAGTCGACAGAATGGCGCGTCTCTGTCGGAGTAACATTTGAGTCATTTCATGCGGAGAAGCAAATTCGATCTCAGCAACGGAGCCAAAAAGTGGAGAGCCGTTCCGTGACACAGACCTTGAAGAAGAAAAATGGTTAAACCATATCCCTGTGAACACTTGGGCTGGAAGATCAGGGATACGTCGTGATATTTTCGGCCCAGAAGGCACCTTTATTCCGGTATGTCCCGCTCTCCTTCAATTTTCCTTCGACAAGCACGATATCTCCATTCTCTATTCCCTCGACGCTCACGGCAGGCAATTCCGTCCTGTCGTCCTCCACCATGAGGTCGTAATATACCTCTACCGATTCGCCGCCTGAAGTGAGGTGAAAACACGGGCAGTTCAGCTGGCCGAGGAGGGATACACGCCCGATAAGGGTTACGGGAGTCTCGTATACCTGGTCGGCAGCGAGTTCTCCGACGGTCATGATCCCTGTTGGAAGACCTGCTGACTGTGTTACCTCTCTCATCTCGCCATCCGCTATGGTCACTGCTTCCACGACATGGTCGATTACATCGGGGTCCTTCATGGAGATCATGTCATATCCGAAGGTGAACTGCCAGCAGTATGGGCATTGGAGTGTCTCTGTTCCGGTCAGACGAAGGTTCGTGCCGCCATACTGCCTGAACTCGTCTGTGCCCTTGACGTAATCCTCTGCGATCCGCCTGCTCTCCTCCATCGTTACATGCCCATCGCCACTCTTTTGGATCGAGGTGAGTTCGATGGGCGTGCCCCACTGGGCAATTGTTAACAGGTCCTCCCGTGGAGTCCCTGAAAAGCGGACCGAAAGCCCGTCTATCTGGTACTCGTCTCCCAGGTTAAGGGGCAGGTAACGCGTTCCGTCATCGGCCATGATTCCATAGAATCCACCCTCGATATCCTGGTATATCACAATCCCGGTCCCCGACACGGCATCCTGACCAGCAGGCTCTTCGATGCATCCACAGAGGAGAAAAAGGCTGGTGACAACGATTAAAACGGCAACGACCCATCTCCTGCTACAAAAAGATCTCTTCATCGGGGTCCTGTTTCAATGGAAGAGTCATAAATATACTGATTGGAGGGAGGAGGGGATTCAGAAAATTCCAAGCCAGGCAGGTCCCACGATGACGGCCGGATGAAAAAAGGCAGCCATTTCAGTGAGATTGCGAAAAAAGCGCTCCGGTAACGGTTGCTGGAGCGGGTATCGGAGTGTGAGAGCCGGGAAGATGAATCGGGCAAGCATTCCAGAGAAGGAGTTTTTGTTGCATGGTCACACTTGAACTGGTATGCAGGATACGAAAAGAGATCCGGGGCATATAACCCCATCATACCGGAACGTGCCCTGATGCATCGATCCGTTCTGCTTTCGTTGTACCCGTGCCATCGCTCACGATCACGGTCCACCAGGGCACCCAGCAGAGGAGGAATGATGTAACACTGATCCCGGTCTTCGTGGGTTTTATTACAATATTCCCGATCTCGTTCGCAGCATTCTCCCAGCGGGCCCTGATCTCTGCCGCTTCGTCCTCGAATTCTTCCTTCAGTTCTTTTATATCTTCTTCGAGGGCGCGGACAGTCTCTTCTGCTTCCCGTGCGGTCATGGTCGCGGAACGGCTCTGCCGGTACTTGCCTGCCGCAGTCGACACGGACCGGGAACTCTTCCGTCCAAGCAGGGCACCGAGGACCGATTCCCCGGCAGAGATCAGTGTCTCCCTTTTTCTTGCCTCGGCATCCTCCAACTTTTTATCTGCTTTCATCCCGGCCTTCCGGAGACGATCTTCCAGATTCTCAACCTTGTCCTCGTGTTTCTTCCGGAGTTTGTCCACCTCTGCGTCCCTCTTCTCCCGCATGACAAGACGGGCCCGGAGGAGGAACTCGTTCTCGGGTTCCCCCGGCTTCGAGACGAGCTGTGCGTCAGGAGATGTGTAGAGGTTCAGTTCCCGGGAGTGGGCAAGGTAATCCACCAGGCTTTTCTTCAGCGAGGAAGACTTTTTCAGGGCGCGAACAACATCAGGCGGTGCGGAATATCCCGCATCAGGGGATGGTGATGACGTGAGGGTGTCGGGAGTACCGGGGAAATCCCGGGCACTCTCCCATGCAACCCGGCCCGTGGATGAGAACGGGGCAAGCAACAAGAACTCCCGCTCTGCGTCCTCCTCCAGTTTCGGGCTCCTGTAACGGATCCGGCCGCCAGCAAGTATCATCGGTTCATACACGGCTGACGATTGTGTACCCTTCCCGCCGCCTTTCAGGAGTGCGTCCGCTTCCGCTGCCTCGCGGGTGATCCGGACCGGGAGATAACGCTGCATTATATCGGCAGGAAGCGTCGGTGGAAGGGCCGATGCCTGCACCTGTGGCAGTATCCCCGCGGACCCTGCAGGAGATGCCCCCGGTGGCGTACCGGTTGATTCCCCAACAGAAGCTGCAGGACTGCTCCTGGTTGCTGATCCACTGGTATCGGGTTTTCTCCCGTCCATCAATGTGCGGACCTGCTCGCGGCTGAGCGGTCCCCTGAGATAGCTCATCGCCCACCGGGTACTGAAGATCACGGGGGCATCCTCGTGCACGTTATGGAGGAGAAAGACGCGGCTGTCAAGCGACGAGAGGATATCGGAGAGGTCGGCACGGGTGAAATCACCTCCCTGGACGGCTCCTTCGAGACCGTCAAGGACGCGATCGCGGTCCTGCCTGGTCTGGAGCCTCCCGATAAACCAGGTGCCGGTGTTGGAGAGGCCCTTGTAGTCGAGGTCGACCGGGTTCTGGGTCGTCAGCACGACCCCGAGGCCGAATGCCCGTGCCTGTTTCAGGAGCGTGAGCATCGGTTCCTTGCTCGGCGGGTTTGCAGTCGGAGGGAAGAAGCCGAAGATCTCGTCCATATACAGGAGTGCACGGAGGCTCGTCGTCCCGCTCTGGGTCCTGATCCACGAGAGGACCTGGTACAGGAGGAGCGTGACAAAGAACATCCGTTCCTCCTCGTTTAAGTGGGCGATATAGAAGACGGAATGGCGGGTTTTCCCGTCGGGGGTTGCGAGGAAGCCCGGGATGTCAAGCGGCTGGCCTTCCATCCAGGACCGAAACGAGGGAGCGGCGATTATGTGATTCAGCCGCATGGCGAGCGGTGTTCGTTCCTTTGCCGGGAAGAAGGTCTCGATATCGAATGCACCGACCTGTGCGAGGGGAGGGTTCTGGATTGCCCTGATAAGCGTGACCAGGTCAAGGTCCTCTCCTTTCCTCCAGAAGTGTTCGAAGATCGATGAGATGAGGATGTGTTCCCGTGAGACGAGCGGATCTGCGTCAAGCCTGATCAGGGCGAGGAGGGCCGTCGCCGTGCCAGATATCTTCTCCCGGATCAGCTCCGCTTCGGTATCCCAGGAGAGATCCGGGGCTGCAAATGACTGTATGACCGAGACCGGGACGCCCGCATCGCTTCCGGGGGTGTAGATGACCAGGTCTGCGGAGTCACGGAGCGCCCGGATCCGTTCCCCGTCCTGCCCCCAGGAAGAGAGCCCGCTCTTCCATGATTCAGCCTGTTTCGTGGCATAATCCTCAATTGACAGCCCTTTTCTCCGGGCATCGTCAGGGTTGACCCAGGGGAGGAAGTCCCCGGGGGCGAGGTCGGGGAACATGAGCAGCCGGTTGGTTATGTCCCCCTTGGGATCGATGATGATCGCAGGGACGTCATCGATTGCCGCCTCCTCGAGGAGGTCTACGCACAGCCCGGTCTTGCCGCTCCCGGTCATCCCGATACAGATCGCATGGGTGGTGAGGTCACGGGAGTCGTACATCACGAGCCGGTCAAGCAGCTGCCGCTTTTCAAGGCTGTACTCCTTTCCCAGGTAGAATGCACCCAGTCTTTCATAGTCCATGTGAAACAGGTACTAGTGTGCTTATCTGCTTTTATAAAATGGTTGGATATCCAGGGAAGAAGTCGTTCAGGGGGAATGCCCGCGGCTGTCTGACATCTGGTTAGCAGGCCGCAATACCGTTCTTAAACACCCGGACTTGAGAAGATTTCATCAGGAATAAAGGTGAGATGATCTATTGGAAAAGGGCACTCACTCAACAATATTTCCAGAAACGGTTGAATGATAGACATGAACCGCACGTTTACCTATATATCCTGCATTCCCGGTAACACATAA
>DAWO01000045.1:3986-5284 GCA_002509485.1 Methanolinea sp. UBA477 | reverse complement strand
AAATATTAGATATATTTTTCTTTTCGGTTTTTTACGCAGTATTACGAATGTAAAATAGGGTAGCAAAAATTATTTAATGAATTATAATTATTGCTGAAAAACTGGTGCGCTTTCACAAAAAATTGTTCAGATCTTCTGGTACAGTTTCCCGTACACGATCTGACCTTTTTTCCTGGGATGACGCTCTCCGAGGTCACCGTGATAGAGAGCGAAGTTTGCATTGGTGCCGTCCACTTCCATCTCGACGTCCTCGACATACTTGAAGCCGGGCATCATCACATCGATTGTGCCAAAGACGATGATCTCACCCTGGACCATCTGTCCGCCAATCTTGCTCTTGCCGTTCCCCTTGATGATTATCCGGCCGCCTTCCGCATGTGTCCCGACATGGACGTCGGCATCACCCTCAATGATGATCTCGCCTCCGTTCATGAAGTAGCCGGTATCGCTTCCTGCGTTGCCGAGTACCCGGATTGTGCCCCCCTGCATACCCCGCCAGTCACCGCGGTAGGCAGCTCCCAGGTAATTGCCGGCATCGCCCTCGATCGTGATCTCACCGCCAGTCATTCCGATTCCGGTGAAGGCATCAACGTTGCCTTTCACACGGATAGACCCGCCCTGCATCCAGGCGCCGGTGTACATATCGGCGTCGCCTTCCACCATGATCTCACCGGCAGACATCTTCATGCCGATATATTTCACGCGTGTGGTATCGCCTTTCACCACGATCCTGGTGTCGGCGGCGGTTGCCGCAGCACTGCCCGCGACATCGAAATATTTACCCAGCTGGAACTGTTCCCTTCCTTCGAATACATGCAGTTCCGCGATCTCTTGAGCCTTCTTTCCGGCAAAAACATCCGGTGAGATGTTGTCTGCCTCAAGGTAGAGAGTGGGAGGGTTTTTCATGGTTAATGTTACCGTATCCATCTCTGTTCACCTTACTGGGTTGCATCAACCTCGATGACATACGGGTTTGGCACAAAGTGGTTGCCGGTGACCTCGTAATTGCCAAGGTTGACACTGTAATATTTCAGGAATTTCTGCTCGACATCCCTCATGACCTGCGGGTTCTCGTTCACTTTTGCATCGACCCAGAGAGTTCTCTTTGTGCCGTTGTCGATGATCTCGCCTTTGTCGATGACGAGCTGGCCGGACTTGACCAGGAAGCTGCAGTTGGAGAACGCCTGCTCGATCTTCTCCGGATCATCGTCGGTCTCGGGGTTGAATGGATAGACGACCACGTCGCCCTCGAGGCCCGGCTTGAGTGACCCGAACATGTGGCCAAGACCAAGTGCCTT
>DAWO01000045.1:0-3833 GCA_002509485.1 Methanolinea sp. UBA477 | reverse complement strand
GAAGGTCTTTGGCGAGTAGACGTACGGGACGACTCCTGCTGCGGTCTCGAGTTCCACGTCGGTATTCGCCCATTTAAGGTGGTTCAACTCGGTGAGGTGGTGCTCGAACGGCCCGTCGGCGGTCATGGTCGTCGTCTCGTCGAGCGTGACACATCCCATGTCGAAAGTAATGTTGTCGACGCTGTTGATGTAGTCCATGATCTCCTTTGACTTGGATTCAAAGCTCTTTGATGCGTATGAGTCCCCGCCGTACGAATGGAACTGCAGGTGTGTATGATGCAGGACCTGGTCCCTTCCGAATGATCCCTTCGGCGAGAATCCCTCCGCCTGCTTGAGTGTGTCGAGTGTGACCGTATAGTTGCCCGGCTCCCCGAGACTGTTGCCATGCACATGCATGCAGTGCGGGAGTCCCAGGAATTCGTTCGCCTCGATGAGTCCCCTGATGATCTGTGCAGGGGTGATATCGAAGTACGGGACGGGATCATGTATTGTCGGGCAGTTTAAGCCCCATCCCCAGGCCTCGGTTCCACCCGGGTTGACGTTTTTGATACCGAATCCACGGGTCATCCGCAGAAGCCATGCGATGTAGGCTGCGGTGTTCTCAACCTCGCCGTTCTTGAGGTACTCCAGGACGAACCAGTTGTTCCCAAAGACGGGGAGGGCAGCTTCATCGATGATCGGGGTGTCACGGATCTCCTCGTGGACGTGACGGGCGTAGAGCGGCGGCATCGCCGCTTCCATGACAAAACCGTACCCCATCCTGGCATAATTATACCCGGTGCGGAATGTCGTCGGGACGGAAAAACCGCCTTCCATGCGTTTCATACCGCTCTTTGGGGAGCCCTTGAAGAGCTTGTCCTCCGGACGGTAATTCCGGCCGACGTTCACCTTCGGCCCGGCGACATGTGCGTGGACATCCACTCCCGCGGCCATCACCGTCTTGCCCGAGGCATCGATCTTCTTCGCCTTTGACGAAACGTCTGACGCCTCGACACATTTTCCGTCCTTTACGCCGACATCTACCTTGTCTCCCTTGATTCCAAGCACCGGGTCAAATACGAATCCATTCTTGATGAGATATTCAGACATCGTTTCAGTTCACCCCCATCAGTTCACCGACACGTTTGTTCACCCTGGTCAGGAACTCCTCGTCGGTGAGGACTCCTTCCGGCGGGTCTACGACTTTTCTGGCATCGATGGGAACATTGTCCATCCGGTAACAGTTGCCTCCGACCTCAATTCCCACGAATGCCACCGGCACATGGAGTTTCGAAACCTCAGTGGTTGGTGTGATGTGGGGGTCGACTGCGACAGACGGGAGCTCGGCGATCTTCTTCACCGAGCTTATGGGGAAATGTGCTCCCGGATCGCTTCCGAGGACAAATACGGCATCCACCTCTCCCCTTCGCAGGAGATCGTTGGAGCTCGTCTCTCCCGGGTTGTATCGTGCGAACCCGCGGGTCAGGTCCACGCAGAACGGGAATCCGAACTGCCAGCCGAGTACCTGCCCGGATCCGGTGACGTTATAGTGACCCCGCATCGCCATGATGGAGAACTTCGTGAACTCGTTCAAGTCCTTGGTGAGCATGATGGCATTGTCGATGTTGTGGTTCTTTGACAATGACTGTGTCACGCCCATGCCGAAGAAGATGATACCGAAACGGCCGCTCTTCATGAGCTCGGCACCCTCGTAGATCTTCTCCTTGGGGATGCCGGCCACGAAATCAGGCAACTCTTCGTTCCGGAGAGCTACCCGGAACGCAGAAAGCAGTTCATAATCTCTTCCCTGCTCGATCTGGTAATGGACATCGGCCATCTTTGCCGTATCCGTGTTCCTCGGGTCGACCACGATCACCTTTCGGTTCTTGTGCCCCTTGTTCGTGAAGAATCCCCTTGGATAGATCGAGTACCGGGACTGGTGCCGTGGGTGGGCGTGTGTCGGGTTGCAGCCCCAGAATATAATCCGGTCTGCCCTGTTCTTGATCTCGCCAAGCGTGCAGCTCGGAATTCCCACGTCCTGCACGGCGATGAGTGTCGATCCATGACAGACGGTTGCCGTATTATCGATGATGGCGCCCACTTTCTCTGCGATCTCATGACCGACGCTCTGGGCTTCGCAACTCGTGGAGCTCCAGCCGTACATCAGGGGCTTCCTGGCTTTTACCAGCATCTGTGCGGTATACTCCACGGCCTCGTCGTAGCTGACCTCCTTGTAGCTGCCGTCCGGCTGCTGCATCCTGGGACGTGTAACCCTGTCGCCTTCCTGGGTATGCATGAATTTTTCTGCACCGATAGCGCAGGCGTTGTACACATCGACGATGGTCTTACCGTCGTCAGATACTTCAACCTCGATATCGTCGCATAATGTCCCGCAGAAGGGACAGATCACATCAGGAACAACTTTTGTCATCAGACCTCACCCCGGCACTTTTTCTGTACCAGTTCGACTGAACTGAGAACTTTCTCGTTCATTGCAACTTCTACCTCAATTGGAACGCCTTTAAAGGTAGGCATCCCGGTAGAGTAGGTGTTTGGATCGGTCACGGAATTGGCCCACGGTCCCATTGGGATGTAGGCAAGGCCAGGGTGGGGCCCCTGGGTTGCCTCGACTGCTTTCACCACGACGCTGCCATAGGGGCTCGTTACCCGGACATTGGTGTTTCGCCATGCCCCGAGTTTCTTGAGGTCGGAGGGATCCATCTCGATGATACCGCATGCTTTGGTATAGGCATCCTTCTCCTTCCCGGCCTCCATGGCCACACCCTGGTGGATCGTGCGGCCGCTGATCAGGTTCAGTGCTATTTTTGTCATTTTGGGGACTCCCCGTCAGCTTTGTAGTTCCTTGAGCGGATTAGGTCCGAGTGTTTTGACGGTATTGATAACATCTTGCACAACTGTTGCCCACTTCGCTCCTTCTGATGCAGAGACGAACGTCATTCTCATCCTCTTGTCCTCAAGACCGATATTCTTGAGAAGGCTCTTTAACATGAACATCCGCTTTGCAGCCTTGTAGTTTCCTTCCAGGTAATGGCAGTCACCAAAGTGGCATCCTGATACCAGCACCCCGTCGGCACCGTCTGTAAAGGCTTTCAGGATAAAGAGCGGGTCGAGCCGTCCGGTGCACATGACCCGTATGATCCTGATGTCAGGCGGGTATTGTGTACGGGCGCTGCCGGCAAGATCTGCACCGGCATATGAACACCAGTTGCAGACCAGGCCGAGTATCTTTGGCTCCCATTCGTCCGCCATCACTCTTCACCTCCAAGCAGGAATGCATCTATTTGCGCAACGATCTGTGGGGTTGTGAAATGCTGCATGTAGATCGCTCCGCCCGGGCAGAATCCACCGCAGGTACCGCATCCCTTGCACTTGGCTTCGGTCACTTCCATGACCTTTCGTCCCTCTTTCTCGACAAGGGCAAGAGCGCTGTACGGGCAGAGGTTCACGCACATGCCGCATCCTGCACACAGTTCCTCTTTACACTGCGCGAAATAGGGCTCGAGCTCGACTTCGCCCTTGTGGATCGGGATACTTGCAGCCGATGCCGCACCCTCGGCCGACGCAACCGTGTCAGGGATATCCTTCGGGCCCTGGCAGACGCCGGCGAGGTAGACTCCAGCCGTTGTGGTACCACACGGGTTCAGCTTGGGGTGGGCTTCGAGGAGCCAACCGTCCTGTGAGCAGGATACACCGAAGAGTTTCCTGACAGGGTCGGTCTGCCTGGTCGGCTGGACTGCGGCCGCAAGGACAACCATGTCCACTTCCAGGTTCATCGGGCGATCAAGCAGGGTGTCGTCGGCCATGACCCTGAGGTTCTTGGTGACAGGATCCTC
>DAWO01000006.1 GCA_002509485.1 Methanolinea sp. UBA477 | reverse complement strand
GACATTGAGATACGTGGCAAGAGCAACGAACCCGTATGGGTGGAACTGGGTACGATAGAAGTGAAAAAGCCTCTCGTCAGGGAGGCGGACGGATCCCAGGGTGACCTTTTTCCGAGTGAAGCACGGCTTCGCAATCTCACATATGCAGCACCCATCCACCTTGAACTGACCCTTGCCCAGGGGGATGACAGGCAGGAACCCGTTGTCACGACAATCGGGCAACTGCCGATCATGGTGGGATCGGTATCATGCAACCTGTACGGGATGAGCGATGACGACAGGGTCATCCACGGTGAGGATCCCCTTGATCCCGGAGGGTACTTCATCGTGAACGGAACGGAGAGGGTTTTGATGACCCTTGAAGATCTGGCCTCGAACAAGATCATGACAGAGTATACCGAGCGGTATAACGAGAGAATTTATGTCGCAAAGGTATTCTCCCAGTATCGAGGCTACCGTGCTCTCGTTGTTGTCGAAAGGAACAGGAAAAACCTTCTCGAGGTCTCGTTCCCGTCAGTTGCAGGTCACCTGAAGTTCGTCGACCTGATGCGTGCTCTCGGCATGGTCAGTGATCATGACGTGGTAAATGCCGTATCCACTGACGAGGACATCCTCACGTACATGATGCAGAACCTGGAGGAGAGTGATTGTGACAGCCTGGATGCAGGAATCATGTACGTTGGCAAGAAACTTGCACCCAACCAGACCCGCGACTACCAGCGGAAGAGGGCGGAATTTGTCCTTGACAACTATCTTCTGCCGCACCTCAATTACCTGATGCCACTGGGTTTGAAAGAAGGAGACGAGGGATACCGGGAGGCCGTCGAAGGAGTAAGACTTGCCAAGGCGCATTTCCTGGGCCGGATGGCCGAGGCGTGTTTCGATCTCGTGTTGAACAAGCGACGGATCGACGACAAGGACCATTACTCGAACAAGAGACTGAAACTAGCCGGTGACCTGATGGAGGATCTCTTCAGGATCTCCCTGAACCGTCTGACCAGGGACATCAAGTACCAGCTCGAACGAGCAAGCATGCGTCATCGGGACCTGTCCATTGGAACTGCGGTGAGAGCCGATGTTCTCACGGAAAGGCTCCTGCACCCCCTGGCAACAGGAAACTGGGTAGGCGGGAGGACCGGGGTGTCGCAGCTCCTGGACCGGGTGGATCACATGAGTGTTCTCTCTCACCTGAGGAGGGTGATCTCTCCCCTGTCCAGATCACAGCCCCACTTCGAGGCACGTGATCTCCACCCGACACAGTGGGGCCGGATATGCCCGAGCGAAACCCCGGAGGGGCCGAACTGTGGGCTGGTGAAAAATTTCGCCCAGATGGTCGAGATAAGCCGTGGTGTTCCGGACGAGGAAGAAGTTGTACGAATGCTCTATAACCTGGGTGTAGAGCACATCAAGGGGGATATCTGAATGAAGAAGGCAAGAGTATTCGTGGACGGTGCGTTGATTGGCCTCGTTGACGATCCGAAGGCTGTCGTGTCGCAGATACGGAATATGAGGAGACAGGGGGCCTTATCGACCGAGGTCAATGTCTCGCACAAGGAGTTTAATAACGATGTCATCATCCACACCGATCGGGGCAGAGCCAGGAGGCCCCTGATCGTAATTCAGAACGGAAGACCCCTCATCACCGAAGACGAGTTGCAGAAACTCAAAAATAAAGAGATAGATTTTGACTATTTCATCCAGAAGGGTCTTGTTGAGTTAATCGACGCCGAGGAGGAAGAAGATCTCTTTATTGCCATCCATACCCAGGACGTGACACCGGACCATACCCACCTGGAGATCGATGCATCCCTCATCCTGGGTATCGGAGCCGCCCATGTCCCCTTCCCTGAACACAACGCCAGCCCCAGGGTCACGATGGGCGCAGGAATGGTCAAGCAGGCGCTTGGTTTTGCGGCTTCGAATATGAAACTGAGGCCGGACACCCGTGGACACCACCTCCATTATGCACAGAGGCCGCTTGTGCACACCCAGACATCAGACCTCATCGGATCTGATGACCGCCCGGCGGGCCAGAATTATGTAGTGGCCATCCTGAGTTACGAAGGGTACAATATCGAGGATGCACTCATCTTCAACAAGGCCTCGATAGAGAGGGGTCTTGGGCGTTCACATTTCTTCAGGACATATGAAGGAGAAGAGAGGCGATATCCGGGCGGTCAGGTGGACCGCATCGAGGTGCCTGACGAAGAGGTGACCGGTGCCCATGGTGCCGAGAGCTATAAGAACCTGGATGAAGACGGGGTTATCAATCCGGAAACGGTTGTCAATGAGAAGGATGTCCTGATTGGGAAGACATCACCGCCAAGGTTCCTCGAAGAACCGACAAGCGATCTCATCACGGTCGAGAAACGACGTGACACTTCAGTAACCATGCGAAGCAACGAACATGGTATCGTCGACACGGTGATCGTAACCGAGGGCGAGAACAGCTCCCGGCTGGTGAAGGTCAGGACCAGGGACCTGCGTATTCCGGAAGTCGGGGACAAGTTTGCATCACGCCATGGTCAGAAAGGGGTAATCGGACTCATATCTGCCCAGGAAGACATGCCTTTTTCAGAGGCAGGGATAGCCCCCGACCTCGTGATAAACCCCCATGCCATCCCGAGCCGTATGACCATCGGCCACATGCTGGAGATGATTGGTGGAAAGGTCGGGTCCCTCGAAGGCAGGCGCATCAACGGAACCGCATTCTCCGGGGAGATCGAGGCGGACCTTCGGGGTTCTCTCAAGAAACTCGGGTTTTCGCATACAGGACGCGAGGTTATGTATGACGGGATTACCGGGAAGAAATTCGAGGCCGACATCTATGTCGGCGTGATCTATTACCAGAAACTGTACCACATGGTCTCATCAAAGATGCATGCACGTTCGAGAGGGCCGGTTCAGGTTCTTACCCGGCAGCCAACAGAAGGCCGTGCAAGGGAAGGAGGGCTTCGTTTCGGTGAGATGGAGCGCGATGTGATGATTGGCCACGGCGCTGCGATGGCGTTGAAAGAGCGGCTCCTTGACGAATCAGATAAAGTCCAGGAGTACGTCTGTGCAAATTGCGGTATGGTGGCGATGCTTGACCGCCGGGCCAACACAACCCGTTGCCTTGCCTGCGGTGGCGAAACCGACATCTACCCTGTCGAGATGTCGTATGCGTTCAAGCTTCTCCTTGACGAGATGAAGAGCATGGGCATAGCGCCGAGAATGAGATTAGAGGACGTGGTGTAGGAGGGGAATGGTATGGCAAGTCCAAAACGAATAGGAAAAATTGAATTCGGGCTGCTTTCCCCGAAAGAAATACGGACGATGAGTGTTCGGAAGATCATCTGGGCAGATACCTATGACGATGACGGTTTCCCCTATCCGCAGGGACTGATGGACCTGAACCTGGGAGTCATCGATCCCGGCCTCCGTTGCAAGACCTGTGACCAGAAGGCCAGCGAGTGCCCCGGCCATTTCGGTCACATCGAACTTGCAAAGCCTGTCATCCACGTCGGCTATACGCGCCTTATCAGGAAACTCCTCAGGGTAACCTGCCGGGGATGCAGCCGGCTCCTTCTCTCCCCGGAGGAGATTGTCAAGGTGATCGGCACTGAGGAGGAAGCGACGGGAGACATACTCTCCGAAAAAGACATCAAGAAGGAGAGGGTCTGTCCCCACTGCGGCGAGCAGCAGCTCAAGATAAACTTCGAGAAACCCACGACATTCTCCGAGGTCCTCGTGGAGGATGGGAAAAAGATCGAGCACAAACTGACACCCGCTGATATCCGCGCCCGTCTCGAGAAGATACCTGACGACGATCTCAGGCATCTTGGCATAAACCCCACTGTCGCAAGACCGGAATGGACCATCCTGACCGTTCTCCCCGTTCCACCGGTAACCATGCGCCCGTCCATCATCCTTGAGAACGGGCAGAGATCCGAAGACGACCTGACCCACAAGCTGGTGGACATCATCCGCATCAACCAGCGGTTCAAGGAGAACCAGGATGCGGGAGCACCGCAGTTGATTATCGAAGATCTCTGGGAACTTCTCCAGTATCACGTGACGACATACCTCGACAACGAAGTCGCGGGATGTCCCCCTGCCAGGCACAGGAGCGGCAGACCCTTAAAGACCCT
>DAWO01000051.1 GCA_002509485.1 Methanolinea sp. UBA477 | reverse complement strand
TCCAAATTCAATTCTTTTACCCAAAATTTATATACATCATTTCAGACGCCTTTTTATGGCAGAATCTTCCACAATGATTCAACACCACATACAGGCGATATTTGTGGCTTTCTCCAAAAAACTGTGAAAATCCGATAAAAAGCCTAATCGAGCAAAACGAACGCACGGATAAGACACGATGTAATAATCCTCCGGTGGGATTGGTTGATCCGAATACCGACCCGGAAGAAGAGAAACCCCCACTCCTACGACCTTCATCTTGACCCAGCTTCTCCGGGAAGGGAAGGCTGAACACACTTCATCCGATGTCCTGACGGTCTTCCTTCATGTTCATGCTGGTCTATGACAACACTTCCGGTGCAAGACAAAATCACATGCGAGACACTCGTCATGGATGGAACGGAAGAACCCGCAAAGGCTCAGGCACAAAAGCTCTTTGATGCCTAAAGTGCCTCAAGCACTACATGTTTTTTGATGAAACCTCTACCGCACAGTTACATTGCCAGATGGTTCGACTGGCTCGACGAACGGCTTTGATAGAGAACTCGTTCTCTTTTACTGTAACGCGAATCCGGGTTCAAAAGGGAGTGGAGAGTTTTTCACAGGTACGCATGTCTTCTGGTTTGTTCCATCCACATTCACAATTTTTACATCGACTCCATATGCTTCCCGCATGTTCTCTTCAGTGATAACCTCATGTACAGGACCCAGAGCAAAAAATTTTCCGTCCTTCATGATAGCTGCATGCCGTTCAAGAAGGAATGCATGGTCTGGGATATGAGTTGTCATAACGGTAGTAAGACCTTTATCTGCAAGGTGATCGATCAGTTTCAGAATATGTATCTGGTTGGCGAGATCGAGGTGAGAGGTCGGTTCGTCAAGAAGGAGGAGTTTCGGCTCCTGGGCGAGTGCCTGAGCAAACACGACGAGTTGCTGCTCACCCCCGGAAATCTCAGTGTATTTCTTCTCCTTTAGTCCTGAGATCCGAACAGTTGCAATTGCATCCTCAGCGATTGACAGATCTACCTCGGAAGGCCTGGCAAACAGGCCAATATAGGGATTCCTGCCCATAAGGACGAAATCAAATACGGTGTAGGAGAATGATGGAGAATGAATCTGGGGGATAAAAGAGATCTTTTTTGCAAGGTCCTGCCGGTTCATTGTGAGAATATCTTTTCCCTGGAGGTGAATGCAACCGGATGTCAGGAGTGAAAGTCGGGCCAGACACCGGATCAGGGTGGATTTTCCAATCCCATTTGGCCCAAGGATACAGAATACGTCACCTTCATCCATTTGGAAGGAAATGTCTTCGAAGATTGGGAAACCAGGGATATAGGAAAATGATGCTTTCCGTACTTCAAGAATCATGCGGCCCTCACCATCCAACATCCTTGCGTGTCAGGAGATAACCAAAGAAGGGTGCACCTATCATTCCGGTCAGGATTCCAAGGGGAATTTCGGTGCTGGTAAGTGTGCGGGCGATGTCATCGATCAGGAGGAGGTATATCGCTCCAATAACGAGCGAGACTGGAAGGACCCACCGATGGTCCGGACCGACAAACATCCGGGCTACGTGAGGGATCACGAGTCCGACCCATCCGACGATTCCGCACAGGGAAACTGCAGCCCCGGAAATGAATGTGACACAGACAATAATGATTCCCTTGATCTTGTTAGAATCGACTCCAAGCACTTCTGCTTCCTCGTCTCCCAGGGAAAGAATATTAATCTTCCAGCGTAGCAGGAGAAGCACTGCCGATCCAATGAGAATAATTGGTGCAAGAAGGACAAGATCCTGCATTCTGACCGACGCAAAACTTCCCATTAGCCAGAATACGATCGCTGGAAGCGCTTCATACGGGTCTGCGATATACTTGATGAACGAGATCAGAGATGAGAAGAATGCTCCAACGATCATCCCGGCGAGGACCATCACGATCTCAGATGGACGTTTATACATGCTGGATAGCCAGACGGCAAGTCCAACCGCTGCCAGTCCACAGGAAAATGCCATAATCTGGACCATGAAGACATTCAAGGAGAGCATGATCCCAAGTGCCGCTCCAAAGCCGGCTCCAGAGGATACACCGAGGATGTATGGGGATACAAGAGGATTCCTGAATATTCCCTGAAATGCAGCCCCGGATATTGAGAGTCCAGCCCCGACGAGAATCGCCGCGATGATCCTGGGAAGCCTTACATCTATGACCACTGTTTGCATAATCGATGGCCAGCTCTGGTGAGACGGAAAAATTTGTGAAAACAGGATACCCGCAACTGCCTGCGGCGGAACCTCGTACCTTCCTATTGAGATAGATACAAGTGCAACGATCCCTGCAACTCCGCAAAGCAGGACCAGGAATACCGGGGGTCTGATAGGGCGTTTCAGTTTTGTCTGTTTCATGGCATGGGTGGATGATGGATGAATCGATCAGTAAGAGAAAGTGCAGAGTGGAATAGGCAGGGCCTATCCCGTTTTGTGATTATGCAGTGTAGGGAACCCCATAAAATTTCTGATAGAATTCTTCTGCCATCCTGTCAAGATCCACATCCATGAACTTTTCCGGGTAGAGGGTCTTTGCCATCCATAGCTCTCCGAGAGCCATGGATTCGGGTGTTGGATGCCCCCAGGGTTTTACATATTCCGGCGTGATGACGATCTTCCCATTCTTGACCGCATTGATCTCAGACCAGGCAGGATCGTTATTTATCTCATCAGCCACGTTCGCGTACCTGTCCTGGATGATGATTACGTCCGGGTTCCATGTCAGGATCTGCTCCATTGTAACCTGTTTATATCCATTGATGTTTTCTGCAACATTCACCCCCCCTGCACGGTCGATCATGACCCCTGTGTATTTACCGGTACCATAGGTATACAGATCGGGGTTTGCATTGTAAACCCTCACGCGTTCCTCGCGCGGGATCGAGGATGTCCGGCTGAGGACAAACTCACGGTTCTGGTACGTATACTCAATCAGAGCATCGGATTCCTTTTCTTTCCCAATAACCTCCCCGATAATGCTAATCCCGTGTTTCAACCCTTCGTTGTAGGCCTTGTCCGGGTCCGTAAGATTTGGGTTTAGTTTCGAGGCCTCCTGGTACTCCGCATCGTATAGCGCGATCGCTACAGTAGGGATCCCTGCACTCTGAATCCGGTCAATCACATCTTTCGGCATCTGGTGGGCAACAAATACGACATCGGGATGTAATGAAAGGAGTTCCTCGACATTTACCGTGGTGAGGTCTCCAGGAGTGGGAAGAGTTTCTATACCGGGCATTATACGTTTGTACCCTGGCCCAAGGTTGGACTCCCATGACTTCAGAATTCCAACCAGTTTATCCTCCCCATGGAGTTCGTTTACGATGTCGATGGTATGGTGATGTAGGCTGACAACGCGGTCCACGTTCAGCGGGACCGTCACGGGTCTTCCAAGTTGATCAATGATTACCTTTGTCTCTGTTTTTGTCATCGCCTGTGTCGTGCCGGTTTCTGTCGTGGTTGTACACCCAGCTATCAAGATCCCGCATATGAAGACCATGACAAGGGAAATTATAAGCGTTTTTGATAATTTTTTATCCATGTCAAACACCTTTGTAGCTATACAGTTCCCGAGATGTTGACATATATTTTTTTCTTTTTGGGCGTGATAAACATGGATTAATTAATCAATTGAAAAAGTAAGGAAAATAAACTAATATTAATTATCTTATTTTGAAGGCCATCACAAGAAAGAGGAGATCCGGACCACTGCTAACAGATTTCGATCTCCTCATCTCCCCAACAAGAGAAGAGAGTCTGGCGAACCCTCACGAAAAGCCGGGAGCAGGCCATTGGAGAACGGGCCTGAAAGCACCTCTATGGGGCATGAAATCTCCTCTGCAATGACGC
Source organism: Methanolinea sp. UBA477 (assembly GCA_002509485.1). Taxonomy (GTDB): domain Archaea; phylum Halobacteriota; class Methanomicrobia; order Methanomicrobiales; family Methanospirillaceae; genus SD8. The sequence continues at coordinate 447 of DAWO01000051.1, read as the reverse complement.
GCTTCTTCAGCGGTATATTCATAAATCGGGCGGAATGCCCGATTCAGACCACCTGGCCATCGATTGATATTGTCACATCCTTCACCGGGATGGTCGCCCCCGAGCGTTCAAGGGCCTGGTTGACGATATACCGTATCCCGCTGCAGCAGGGGACTTCCATATGGAGAACGGTTATCGAGTTGATTGCATGGCGTGCGAAGATCCCGGCCAGTTTCGTGATGTACCCGTCAACATCCGAATCCAGTTTCGGACAGAGTATGATCACCACTTTATCCTTCAGGAATTGGCGGTGGAAGTCTGCGTACGCGAAGGGTACACAATCGGCAGCGATGAGCAGATCGGCATTGTCGAAGTACCCGGCATACGGGTTGACGAGTTTGAGCTGCACCGGCCAATGCCGCAACTCGGAATATAGTTCTCCCTGCTCTGTCGATTCACGGGATGGCC
>DAWO01000022.1 GCA_002509485.1 Methanolinea sp. UBA477 | reverse complement strand
GAAAGGCCGATATGGCCGAGCACCGCGTTCGCTCCTCCTTCCGCCACCATGTCCACCGCTCTCCCCATGTCAATCAGGCCCGCGATCGGCCCGTTTGAGACTCCATGGTCCATGGGGACGATCACGGTCTTCCTGGTGTTTCGATCCATGATCCGTTCAAGACGAATTTCCTTTCCTCTCATACATACACTCCCTTCCACGCCAGATCAGGCCATGCTGAACCGGAATGGAAAAAGATCAATACTGATACCAAAAATACCGGAAATAACCAAAAAAGCCGGTCAAATCTCTCTGTACAGGCCTCTGGCTCATTCCGGGACACAAAGGATGCACAACAGTTCGTATGCACAGGCAAGTGGCATGGCTAGGGGTGATAAAAGCGTTCACCGGTGAAAAAACACTCACCTTGCATGATTCAAATATAAGTGGAGGGTGTATATAAAGGATATCCCCACCATCCGCGGGATTTCCCCGGGAGTCTCCCCCCTGCGCTGGAGACGTGGGGATTATCCAGGATCCTGGCCTGCTGAACCAGTATCGAACCAATAAACGTGTTTGACAGGAGAGAATGAAAAAGGATTATCCATCGACATTTCGGTTCCAAACCACGTATGAGCGGGACGTGTAACACGGAAAATCCCCTGCGTAATTTGAGATCGGGAATAAAAATGGTTTGTCATAAATGCTATGTATCCCGATTCAGAAATTTCCCCTCCACGGTTATGAGACCCTGGAGAAGATAATCCCGACCGGTGACGATTCAGCGGCCCGGGTCAATGTTCCGACTTGCCGGGTGAGAAAGAAGGTTGTCATAATCAGGGTGGAGGATTGACAACCACGCGCACATCTTCCAGCATGCATCCCGATCTCTTCCTGGTTTTCGGGGGATTAAAAAAACGAATTCGCATGGATTTTTTTCAAGAAAAAAATTGAACTTTGGGGGGAAAAATTGGGGACAAATTCTACTTCCGGACCTTCTTAATAGAGATCACATCGCCCATTGTGGGCACAATCCTTGATTTCCGGCGGCTCTCTTCCTCCTCTTCGGCGGTGTCGATGAGACGGATACCGAGCGTCTTTTCGATCTTTATCCGTACATCGTCCTCGGGGATGAGGTCCTCCTTCTCGATCTTCTTGATAAGCAGCTCCTTCTCCTTCATCTCCATAGCAAGGTCCTTCTGGCTCCATCCCCGCTCCATCCGTGCGTCTCGTATCTTCACCCCGTAATTTTCGACGATCTCTCCTTCCATGAAATCGAAGACATCGCGCCTCTTTCTTGCCGGTGCCCGTGCGGATGGTGCTGATACTGCCCTCCCTGGTGCGGCCTTCCGCGGTTTCTGCACTTCGGTTCCGTACTTTGCACACTGGGCGCATACCTCGAGTTCGGCCCCCTCGATCCTGACGGTCCGTGAAGGGCCACGGATCTTGGCGCCACATAATTCACACTGCATATTCCCTCGCAAACATCTTTATAATCATTTTTCCCTATATATTTAATTGAGTAAGATGGCAGAAAGCGCCCGGCAACCCCAGGAACCTCAAAATCCAGAGGAACTCTACAGGTATCTGCTCGACCGCGTGACAAATATGGAGACACGCAACCTCGAGCTCAGGGAGCAGCTGCGACAGATAGAATCCGATAAACGATATATCGAGACCCAGAAGATCCGCTACGAGCGCGAAGTCAGGAAACTGAAGAGCGAGATCGAACAGCTTCGAAGTCCCCCTCTTGTTATCGGAACCATCACCGATGTCGTCGAGGGAAACAGGGTCATTGTCAGGAGCAGCGCAGGCCCACGGTTCATGGTGCGAAGTTCCATGTGCATCGACCCGGAGAAGCTGAAACCCGGCGTCAGGTGCACGTTGAACCAGCAGTCGCTCGCAGTGATCGACATCCTCCCCGAGAGCTATGATGCCCAGGTCTACGGGATGGAAGTCGTGGAGACACCCCAGGAGAGTTACGGGGATATCGGCGGCCTCGACCCCCAGATAACCGAGATCCGCGAAGCTGTCGAATTGCCGCTGAAAAGGCCCGAACTCTTTGAAAAAGTCGGTATCGAGCCCCCGAAAGGAGTCCTCCTCTTCGGGCCCCCGGGAACAGGCAAGACGCTCCTCGCACGGGCCGTCGCCCACGAGACGAACGCCTACTTCTTACGGGTCGTCGGGTCCGAACTGGTCCAGAAGTATATCGGCGAAGGGGCACGCCTGGTGAGGGAGCTCTTCGACCTTGCAAAGAAGAAGTCCCCCACCATCATCTTCATCGACGAGATCGATGCAGTGGGCGCATCGAGGACCGAGGCCACCACCTCGGGTGATCGCGAGGTCCAGAGAACACTGATGCAGCTGCTGGCAGGGATGGACGGGTTCGAGAGACGGGGAGACGTCAAGATCATCGGGGCGACGAACAGGATAGATATCCTGGACCGGGCCCTCCTCCGGCCCGGCAGGTTCGATCGCATCATCGAGATCCCCCTCCCTGACGTGGAGGGGCGGCTCGCTATCCTGAATGTCCACACGAGGGGAATGAACCTTGAGGGAGACATTGTCCTTGAGGAGATCGCTCACCTCACCGAGGGCAAGAACGGGTCGGACTTGAAAGCGATCTGCATGGAGGCCGGCATGTTTGCGATCAGGGCAGAGCATGAGAAGGTAACCCGCAAGGATTTCCTCTGCGCCATCGAAAAGATCGGGCTCGACTTCGACGGGCACAAGTACATGAGCAATTACGGGGCAATGTTTGCCTGAAGATGAGATAGAGAGATATCATTTTTTCCCGATCATTCGGCCGGGTCTTCTTCCTCGGTGCACCAGACCTCGAGACGGATCTCGCCAGGCCGGGCACCAAAAAGATCCCCTCTTTTGTCGGGGGAGACCTTCTCGACACTGACCAGCCGGTCTGCCTGAATCACGTACACCCTGCGGAATTTCCATCCTTTCCCCGGGCTGACCGTGCGGTCATAGTAGATCTCGCGTGCGAGATCGTGCGTGCAGTAGACGCCATCCGAGATCTCGAAGAGGACATCCCGCATGTATCTCCTGACGTACCACCGGAGGTCTGATGCCAGCGAGAGGGCAGATCCGAGCGAGGCCATCGTCACCATGACGCCGCCATGCCTCTCAGCCGGCCGGTAGAACCGAAGGGCATCACGGCTGGTCTCCGACGAGAGCAGTTCCTGGTAGAGTTCGACTCCCTCACGGGGGAGAAAAAGGACGTTCATTCCTGGATCCTGTGATGAACTGTTATCTTCCCGGGCTAAAAACTCTTCACAAGAAAAATCCCGTGGTTCTCTGCCGGGAGACGGGATATGCCACAAATGGCACGGTCAATTGTATGGGACAACGTGGGTTCAGACCAGGATCATGATGGCCGATTGCGTACACAATCCCCTCCAGGAAACCCACATGGTCCCCTGCCGGGATCCAAATTGGAAATGGCATAACCATTTTCATGGGAAAATGATTGAGTGCAAGGGGAGATCAGGTGTACATCCGCATGTCGGTGATGGTCTCTGCCCTGACCTTTCGCACTGCATCTATGAAGTCCTGGTGCGATACTCCTGTCGCCTCCCGCCTGACCGCGGTCATTCCGGCTTCCCTGCAGACCGCCTGGAGTTCGGCGCCGGTCGTGTTCTCGGTCATCTCGACAATCCGTTCCAGGTCCACATCTTCAAGGACCATCCGTCGTGAATGGATCTTCAGGATCTCGAGGCGGGCTGCGCTGTCAGGGAGCGGTATCGATATCGTCCGGTCGAACCTTCCGGGGCGGAGGAGGGCCGGGTCAAGCATGTCCACGCGGTTCGTTGCGGCCATGATCCGCACGTCCCCGCGGTTGTCGAATCCGTCCATCTCTGCAAGAAGCTGCATGAGCGTCCGCTGGACTTCGGCACTGCCGGAAGTCCCGTCATTGGTCCTCGTGCTGCCGACCGCGTCGATCTCGTCGATGAAGACGATGGATGGGGATCTCTCCCGTGCGAGCGAGAAGAGTTCACGGACCAGCTGGGCGCCCTCGCCGATATACTTGTGGACGAGCTCGGATCCGGACATCCTGATGAACGTGGCCCGGGCTTCGTGGGCGACCGCCTTTGCGATAAGCGTCTTTCCGGTGCCGGGTGGCCCGTAGAGGAGAATCCCCTTCGGCGGTTCGACTCCGACCCTCTCGAATATCTCCGGCTTTGTGAGCGGGTATTCCACGGCCTCCCTCACCTCTTCTATCTCATGCCCGAGTCCCCCGATATGGTCGAAGGTGATGTCGGGGGATTCCTCGAGTTCCATCACTCTCACCCTCGAGTCGAAGATATTGCCCACGATCTTCACGATGGAGAGAGCATTGTTCACTGCAACCTTGGTACCCGGCTTTAACTTCTTGTACAGGTCATCATTGACGTGGGTGAGGTATTCCTGGTTGTTGCCCTGCTGGCGAAGGTACACATCACCGGATTCCAGCAGGTCGACGACCACTGCCACAAAAAGAGGCATCCGCTTCAGCTGGTTATTTTCCCTCTTCAATTGCGCATTCTCTCTCAGGAGTTCTTCGTTCTTCACCTTGAGATCGAGGAGCTGCGACTCCTGGTCCTGAATTCTTAATTGATATTTGAGTTCCGTATCGCTTCCAGGATTATTGGCTACGGTTTCTTCCATATCACTATTATATCTTCATTTTCTTACATTTATTAGGTGTGATTTTGATACTTGCCGGCCGCGGAATTTCGAAAGGTGTCGGAGAGGGACCAGTACTGGTGAGCAGCGCTCCCATCTCGTTTCTCTCGGGGGTTGATCCCGACACGGGCGTCGTCGTTGAGAAAGGCCATCCTATCGAGGGGAGATGCATCGCAGGGACGGTGCTTGCCTTTGACCATGGAAAGGGGTCAACTGTCGGATCCTATGTCCTCTATGCCCTCAGCCGGAACGGCCATGCCCCTGCCGCCATCGTGAACAGGGAGGCCGAACCGATCATTGCTGTCGGTGCGATAATAGGGGAGATACCGATGATTGATCACATCGATATCGGTCTCCTCTGTGATGGCGGTATTGCCCGGGTGGATGGGGAGACCGGGGAACTCGAGTTTCACGAGCCCGGTGAAGAAAGAAATTGAAGACAGGCTGCAGGGGATGGCAGGATAGGTATTGATTTTCATAGGGATTCCCGATTAACCTGCCCAATCGATGTCCTTTTTTCGGTGGTGTTAAGGAAATTCATAGTCCTGCCTCTGAAGGTGAAGACGTGTATTGGATGTAAGTTGAACGTTATTACTGGATTTAATACATTCAATGATCAACCCTGCCCACCTGATATCATCTGCGGAGGATTCGACGCTGCAACCGCATGTCAACATGCAATATAAGGCACTCCAAGGGGCAGCGCTTCGTTTGCCCCTCCGTTGCGGCGAACCCCAAAATGGTGATAGGGATTGTATCGGGATATAACGATCAACCCTGCCCACCTGATATCATCTGCGGGGGGTCGGGGGGTGCAACCCCCCGTCAGCACGAACAGAGATGTTTTCCATTATCTCAGATGCCCCCGGGGGTTCACTATAGTTCACCCTCGCCGTTACGGCGAACCCCAAAATGGCGATAGGACTGTATCGGGATATAACGAT
>DAWO01000098.1 GCA_002509485.1 Methanolinea sp. UBA477 | reverse complement strand
CATACCTCCTGCCACTCATCGCATTTCCCCGTACCGTGCCCGGCCGTTCATCTAGGGATCTCTTTGGACGTATTTCATTATCAAGAATACCAGAAATAAGCCCGGGGAAACTCCACCCGGGTCAGGGAAAAATGGGGGGATTTAATGTATCTCGATCTTTCTCGGCCTCTCCTCGGGCCGCGGCTCCTTCTTTGGGATCGTCAGCTCGAGGATGCCGTTGTCCATCGATCCGTCGGCCTTGTCGGGATCGACCTCCTCGGGAAAGGAGATATCCCGTGCAAACGAGGTGTAATACCGTTCGCGGTGGAGATACTGCGCCTCCTTCTCCTCAGACTCCACTTTTTTCTGGCCACGGATAGACAGGCCCTCGTTGTTGATATTCACCTCGATATCTTCCTTCGAGAGACCGGGGAGCTCGACATGGACGACATAGCGATCGCCCTCGTCGACAAGGTCTGTCGGGGCATACCTGATGAGGCGCAAGTCGGAGCCTGTCATGGGATATTCCATGGGGAAGAACGGACGCATCAGGTTGTTGAAGGATCGCCGGAACTCGTCGAAGATTGAATCGTAGTCCCGGAAGAAGCCGGGCTGTTCAACACGCTCTGCGACAGAAGTGCTCGAGGATACAGGAGACACTTCTGTTCCTTTCGTCTTCTTGAGTAGGGTCATAGAGTGTATCCCTCCTTGTATACCAAAAGTTAGTGTTTATTATATTAAAAATTTACTATGGTGCGCCGACGGGACCTCTGCCATGCACACACCTTCGAGTGCCAGGTTGCAGCCTCTTCCCTGGTGATTCCCGGCATGCCCAGTGCACGGTCACGCCAGAGAGACAGGGGCTAAAAATTTCCTGTTCTCCGTTGCGACGAGTGCCTTCAGGACTCGTTCAGGAGATTGCACCGGCCGGGTCAACTACCGCCCGCGTGCATTCCATCCCCAGCCACATCTGTCAGTCACGTATTCTCTGAAGATAGAGCTTTTCAAACGCTGCGATCACGAGGATCGAGACCAGGCTGATGACGATGATGAGCGGGTCGATCGATCCTTTCACGACAATGAACGCCACGAGTGCAATCGCGTCCAGCACGATCGCGATGCAGAGAACCAGCCGGCTCGCATTCACCTCCTCGTGCACATGACGCAGGATACCCCAGTGGACAGTGATGTCCATGACCAGGTAGAAGATGACACCCATCGACGCGATCCGGGACAGGTCGAAGAGTGCTGCGAGGATGGCAGCAATCACAACCGTATAAAGCAGTGTGTGCTTCTGGATATCGCCCGGCAATCCAAAGTGGCTGTGGGGGATCAGCCTCATCTCTGTGAGAAGGGCAAGCATGCGGGATACGGCGAAGATGCTCGCGAAAAGGCCGGATGCGGTGGCGATGATGGCGATGACGACAGTAAAAAGAGTGCCATATCCCCCGATAACAGAACGCGCGCTTTCTGCAAGCGAATAATCCCTGGCTGCGATCAGCTCAGGGAGGGTCAGACTCGAAACCACCGCAAAACAGACCGCAAGGTATACCACAAGGCAGATGGCGAGGGAGATGATGATGGCGCGGCCGACGTTTTTCTTTGGCTCAACGACCTCGTCGCCGCTGTTGGTGATCGTCGTAAAGCCCTTGTACGCGAGGATCGCAAGCGCGGTAGCACCGACGAAGCTTCCCAGGGTGGGGTCTCCGTCTGGTGGAATGACGGACGTCCCTAACGTGATGCCCGATGCCGCTGCGCCGATCGCTGCGAAGACCAGCAGTCCGCCAATCTTGAGGACAGCGCTCACGTTCGAGACGGTTCCGATGACCTGATTCCCTGCAATGTTGACGAGGAATGCTACAACGATCAGGCTGAGGGCGAGAACCGGGATCCATTGCCCCCCCACCTCCGGGAAGAGCCGCAGCGTGTACGTGCCGAAGGTCCGGGCGACAAGACTCTCGTTGATGACCATCGAGAGCGCCATGAGAAGTGCCGCCCATCCTGTCATCCACCTGCTGCCATAGGCCTTCTTGAGGATCATCGCAATGCCGCCGGCGGACGGTTCTGCATTGGAGACCTTGATGTAACTGTAGGCACTAAAGGCGCTGATGATCGCTGCAACGATGAATGCGATGGGAAAAAGCCCTCCGGCAAGTTCTGCTACCTGCCCGGTGAGTGCAAAGATCCCGGCACCGATCATCACCCCTGTGCCCATTGCGACGGTGCCGGCGAGGCTCAGGCTTTCTTTCTCGTAATGGGGCTTCCGGTCATTCATCCTGTCGGTCACGGTTCACACACACCAAATCGCGATCTTTACGGCATCAACAATGGTCCCGATGCCCTGACGCATCACAATTCACCAACCACTACTAATTCAAGAAGTACATATAATGATTGCGGATGTCAATCTTTTCGACCTTCCCGCCTGATGGTGGCGGCTTTGAACCTGCAGGTACCTCAGCCGGTGCTCAACCACAACCGACGAAATGCGCGGGTAAAACGGCAAACAGGGACCCCGCGTTTGGAAGAGGAGGTTCACAGTGCCGTGCAGGGAAGCGACGAACGAAGAGCGGAGCGGAGTCGTACGGCTTTTTGGGTGGTTATCAAGGAGAGGCTTTTTTAAAAAAATAGGTAACTGTTCAGTGTGATCTGTGAGCGGCGGATGGGATGAATGGTTCCCTCTTGAATGCCCCCACAAGAGAAGCCAGGACCGGGATGTCATGCTTCTTCACTGTTGAGATATATCCTCTCACCCTGCAGAAGTTAGCAGCGCCATCCTCACTTCTGAATGTACCGGA
>DAWO01000122.1:704-10281 GCA_002509485.1 Methanolinea sp. UBA477 | reverse complement strand
CTCGTCGCCGGACTGATCAGAAGACGCCATGGTCCTGTCTCATCCTTTATACTCCGAAACAGGATAAAAGAGTTATGAACAGACGTCCAGTGAACGAAAACGCATGGATCCCGGGGATGAAAACCCCGGTCATCCCGGTTAACGCGGGTTATGTGTACAGCCCGGTACAGGAAAGTGCTTCACATCAGGAAACCAGTTCTATCAGTCACCGGCTGCATATGGACGGACTCATAAGTTTTGACACGGATGAATCAACCCGCCTGCGTGAGTCAAAATGTTAATACTATGCTGACTGCCGTACCTATTACGGGATTATATATTTATGATAACTGGAGTGTGCACAGGGAAGTCGGGGACGCCTGACCGGGAGATATGCCTGGTGGAGGCTCTCCCATGAACTTTTGCGAGGTATGGCAGGGAAGGCGCGGTCTCTGGAATTGTGCGATATTCATATCGACAATTGTTGTCCTGTCCATGAATTGTGCAGCCCTTATGGCGGGAATCACAACGGTTTTTCCTCACCTGATCTACATCCCGGTGGTGATCGCGGCATACCGGTACCCGAAGAGAGGGCTCCTGTTTGCCGTAGTGGTGGGCGCGTTCTATCTCCTGATGTCATATGCATTCGCCGCGGGTTCGATGGCGCTGATCATAGAATCCCTGGTCCGTGCATCCGTTATCGTCATCATAGGGTGGCTTATCGCGGTTCTCTCGGCACGGCTTCGTGACCAGGAAAGACTGTACCGTGGTGTATTCGACAACTCGGAGGCGGGAAGTCTTCTTGTCAGGAAGGAAGGATTGACGAGGATCGTCGAGGATGCAAACGAGAGGGCAGCCACGCTCCTCGACAGGAGACAGGAAGACCTGGAGGGCAGACCCCTCTCGCTCTTCTGGACAGAGGAAGGCGAAACTGCGATCTTCTCTCTCCTTGAAAGTGACGGTCGCGTGAACGCCGGCGAGACTGTCTTTTACCCGGCCGACGGGGGAGAGATGATCGTCCTCGTCTCCCTGGCCTCTCTTCCTCAGGGACGGAGCATCCTCTCCTTCGTGAATATCACCGGGAGGGTGAATGCCGAGAAGGCGCTCAAGACCGCAAACGACAAGCTCAGCCTGCTCTCACGTATCGCCATCGATCACCTGCACAGGACGGTGAACGAGATAATCGAGACTGTTGATGATGCAGAGGCAGGGGTGGCCGCAGGAGGAACCGATGGACATGTACTTGAAAAGATCAGGAGACTGGCATGGGGCCTGGCCCGGCAGCTCTTCCTGGCAGAGTCGTACCAGGACCTCGGGGCGGTTCCTCCCGCCTGGATACCCGTGCAGAGGGTCCTCTCGACGCAGGGGATCCCGGGCGGAACAGGGGCCGTATCGTATCGTTTATGGGCTGAACGCCTCGAAATCTATGCCGATCCTCTCTTTGAGAAGGTCCTGGGCCACCTTGTAGAGAACTCCATCCGCCACGGGGGCGATGTAAAGAAGATCGTGGTGACCTACCGGGAGACGGATGACGGCCTGGATCTGTTCGTAGAGGATGACGGTACCGGGATTCCCGATGAGATGAAAGACCAGGTATTCGAGTACGATTCGGGAAAACATGCCGGCCTCGGTCTTTTCATCTGTCGCCAGATCGTCGGGGTGACCGGGATGACGCTTGTCGAGAACGGCACCTATGGGAAGGGGGCCCGGTTCGTGATCCATGTGCCGGAAGGAAACTACAGGATAGAAGGCACGGACGCGGACGCCCCCGCCTTTCCGGTACCGGAAGATCCCGGTGTACTGTCCGGAAGAGGAGTGCCCCACAAGTCCGGAGCTGTGGTGAGGGAACTGGTCTCGGCCGAGTTTCCGGTTGCCAACACGCTGTGGATCGATTATCACGAAACGAAGGGCGATCCCGCAACAGACCGCATCTTTGCTGCCTTTGCCGGAGGCGAAGCAGTCTCGGTTGCCCGGTGCAGGCGCCACACTGGCGGCTGCGAGGTTGACGGAGTGTTCACCCCTGAACGTCACAGGGGCCACGGGTATGCCGATGCTGCAGTATGGGGTCTCGTCGAGGCGTGCGGGCATACTACGCTCTACATGCATTCGGTTCTGAACCTGACCGGTTTCTATGCACGATACGGGTTTGTTGAGATCAAAGAGGGGGATCTTCCGCCCAGTATCAGGGAGAGGTTTGCCTGGGCTCAGGGATCGATGGAGGGAGCCAACGTCTCCCCGATGAAGAGGGACGCAGACACCTGATGAAACCGATCCATGCCGGCCTTTGAGTCTTTATACCTGTAATATCTTTCATTGGAGGCCGGAACGGTCCTCCCGGCACAATCCCGCCCCTCCCTCATCCCTCTGCCGGTATCCGACTGTGGACGGGCCGCCGCCTCCGACGCTTCTGTTTTCAGTGCAAAAAAGACGTAATCCCGTCCCCGCAATATACATGGTACAGCCGGACACAGCTTGTGTTACATACCAGCGGACGAAAGCAGAGGAGGAATTTTTTCAGTGCCTGGATGGAGCGAATCGTTGCGGGGCATTCTCGATGTATGTGGAGATGGGCAGATCCGCGTCGATTTAAGGCGGTTTCGCGCGAACGTGAATGCCTACCTCGTCAGATCGATCGACGGTACCGCGCTCCAGTTCAGCTTCCCCCTGCTGATCCCCGATCCCCCGGTTCCGACGCCGGATCTTCCTCCCGAAGGGGCCGACGGGGCGGTCCTAATCCACATCGAGCACATCAAGTCGCGGGCAAGCGAATTGCCCGGTCTTCGGGCGATAGGCGGACTGGATACGCAGCTCTCGGCACACCACGCCGCAGCACTTGAGCCGGTGACCTTCATCCATACACCGGGGATGATGGGCCACTCACTCTGGAAGGCCGACGCAAACAACTTTCTCGATCATGACGGCCTGCACCTCGTCGTCCGGGGCGCGATACCATATCCCGGTCCGCCGGTTGGAACGACCCGACGCACTGTCGCCCGCCATTTTACCGGTCTGTTCGATGACCTTTCTGATACGGTGCAGAAGGCACCGGTCCCACGGATGGCCGAGGCGCAGGTCCTGTCTGCCGACCAGAAGTTCCTCCGGAAGCGGCTGCCGGAGATGGGTCTTGTCTGCTTTGTCGGTGACGGCTCACTGGTCGCGCGGAGGCTTACCCGTTACCGGCCGTACTTCCGGCTCGCAGGCCCGAAGGAGGGCTTGCACGTCCCGTTCAACTGCCCGGTGGAGGCGTTGCCGGCCGAGATCGAGTTGCCCTGCAGCAACGAGACGATAACCGGTCTTGGTATCCGGAGAGGTGAAGTCATTGCCATCACCGGGTCGAACGCTGAAGGGAAAACGACAATTCTCGAGGGCATCATCGCCGGGGAGGACGATCATGCTCCGGGAGACGGCCGAGAATACATCGTGACGGTTCCGGGTGCCGTGTCTGCAGAAGCAGGTTCGGGGGAGATGAGGGCCGACGATATCAGCCTCTTCTTTTCAAGTCTCCCTCCCGGTATCGCTGGTACGCCGAAGCAGGTCTATGGAAACGGGAGCGGCTCCATGATCATGGCGGCACAGATACAGCGTGCTGTCAGCCGGAGATCCCCCCTTCTCCTGATCGACGAGGATCGCTCGGCATCAAACCTGCTCGTTCCCTGCAGTACCCAGCATGCCGGGGTGATCCCCCTCTCCACGATAATCAGGGAGAACCGGGAGCGCCTCGGGGGAATGGCGATCATCGTTGCATCAGGAACGATGGACTTTCTCACCGCCCATGCCGACCGGATCTTCTCCCTCGAGGGTCACGAGGTGCGCTTCATTGATCGTGCACGGTTCCGAGCCGGGTTAATAGACTATCTTCGCCACATGAAAGACGCCCTCGAAGAGCCCGAATTCCAGGAATAATTCTGATATGCCCCGGACTCTCTTCACCTGGTTCCGGTCATACTGAAATTTTTCTCCTCCCGCGGTCTTTGGGAGTTCGCCTCTCCCGGATTTATCATGATTAATTATTTATAATTATACGACCTATTGGTAACACAGATGTACCGATTCCAGATGCCAGGATCTGTTCATTGTGTACAGCAGCATGCTGCTTCAGCTAAGCGGCAGCGATTTTTTGTATTTTGATGAAGTGGTCATGCTGCATGAATTGCGGCAGAGGCCGATTATCGATTTCTGGGAAAATAATTGGGGTATTGATATCATGGCAATGAGCTTGGAAGGGTCGGCCGGTCAATGGTACAGCTCAGTTCCGGCCACGGACGAGATCTATCAGGTCATCAAGCAGGCAATGGAGGGAAAAGATCCAAAAGGGAGGATTAGGGCGGTGATTGCCCTTGGAAATAGTGGAGACCCGAGGGCGGTACGCCCGCTTGTATTGTGCTGCAGCGACAAGAACCCCGTGATCCGGAGATATGCGGTAGTCGGGCTCGGGAGACTGAGGAGTGCCCGGGCGGTGGATGCCCTGATAGAACGTCTGGGCGATCAGGCAGAGGACCAATCCACTAGGATCCATGCAGCTTCAGCCCTGGCTGCGATCGGGAGTTACAGCGCAATTGAAGGTTTACACGAACGATACTCGGACCCGTCCGAGGATCCGGGGATCAGGGCCCGTATTGGAAAAGTCCTCCAGGAGAAGCACTGATTCGTACACGATCGAGTTGAAGGGTTGCTGCAACACTCTTATCTTTCTGCATTGCCTCATCTAAACCGGAGACGATCATGTCTGGGATACTTGAGCTGGCACTGGTGCCGGTGGAAAAACCGGATGATGTTAACCTCATCCTGGGACAATCCCATTTCATCAAGACTGTTGAGGACCTGTACGAGACCATGGCCTCGTCCGTGCCGGAAGCGAAGTTTGGAATAGCGTTTTGTGAAGCATCATCCGACTGTCTTGTCCGGCTTGAAGGAAATGACCAGGATTTGATGGAATCTGCAGGGAAGAACGCATTGAGCATAGGGGCCGGACATTCATTTCTCATCTTCATGAGGGACTGTTATCCCATCAATGTCCTGAATGCGATCAAGAGCGTGCAGGAGGTCTGCACTATCTTTTGCGCAACAGCAAACCCAGTCGAGGTTGTTGTTGCAGTCTCGTCCCTCGGGCGGGGTATCATGGGGGTCATAGACGGATCACCACCCGGTGGAATAGAAAAATCCGCCGATGCAAGGGAACGGATAGAGATACTCCAAAGATTTGGATACAAGCGTGGATGAAGAGGAACTCCAAGGCCCGCTTCATTGTTCCAGCATGACTGTAAGGTTTGCGGTGTCCAGGATTTCACTGTCTCGCATCAAGGTGACGAGGATATCATAGTCACCAGGAAGTATTCCGGCACATGACGAGCATTGCGGAAGTTCGTACTCATAGAAGAAGGTATTCGGCCCCCACGAGAGGTTTACCGGGATATGGTGGGTTAGGTGGGCTTTCCCTCTCCTGTCTTCTATCCCTTCCAGTCGGACCGTGGTATTGTCCATCTGCCCTGACGCACTGAGTGATACCGTGATGGTCATGATATCACCCGAGTGGTACAGGTTCCTGTCCGTCGTGGCAGATGTGATCTCGGCAGAAGGTGATCCAAAAAAGAAGAGGAACACGATGATTGCCACTATGGCTATGATTATTAAAGAGACGGCGCCGATGAGGATTTCCCTACGCATAAAGAGATTTACGGGGATTCGGTATTAAAAGTATGTACGGTTTTGTCCTTCGTGGGCGAGAACCGGCCAGGAATATGGCGGCTCTCACCATGAAACTGTGCCCTTCATTACTGGTAAATACCTTCACCGCGAGAGTGTGATCATGCAGGATAAAGTCCCGTTGCCTGAACTGCAGGGCCGCATGACCCGGTTTTTAGCCCGGATGGATGAGAGACATGACGACTGGCAGATGGCCGCAATTTTTGGGAGGCTGAACCAGTATTATTTCTGCGGGACGATGCAGGACGGGGTGCTCCTGGTCCCGCGTGACAGCGAACCTGTTTTGTGGGTGCGCCGGAGCATCGAGCGGGCAGTGCAGGAATCGGAGTTTCCAAAAATCAGGCCGATGAGCAGTTTTCGTGATATTGCACGAGAACAGGGTTTATCTCCGGATACACTATTTTTGGAAGAGGAGACAGTGCCCCTCGCAGTGCTCGAAAGGTTCAGGAAACATCTTCCTGTCCGGGAAATACGTCCGCTCGATGCCGATATTGCGGCAGTCAGATCAGTGAAGAGCGCGTATGAGATGAGGCTTCTTGTGCAGGCGGGTGACATCCATAGAAGGGTGCTGGAAGACCGTGTGCCCGGCATGCTAAAAGAGGGGATGAGCGAGGCCGAATTCGCCTGCGAGCTCTTTTCTGAAATGGTCCGGCAAGGTCACCAGGGGATTGTCAGGTTCGGGATGTTTGGCGTTGAGATTGTCGGTGGGCATCTCGGTTTTGGTGAGAACTCGATATGCCCCACCGCCTTCGACGGTGCCAGCGGTATACGCGGGCTCGGCCCTGCCGCGCCTGTTCTCGGGAGCAGGGAGAGACGACTGTCAGCAGGCGACCTGGTCTACATCGACAATGGCTGTGGTGTCGGCGGGTACCAGACCGACAAGACGATGACCTACATGTTTAAAAAACCGCTGACAGAGGATGTAATCAGGATCCATGAAGAGTGCGTGGAGATCCAGCACCAGGCAGCATCGCTCCTGCAGCCCGGTATTTCCCCGGGAGAGATCTATCATACAATAATGGAGGATTTAAGCCCGGGATTCAGGGAGAAATTCATGGGTTTCGGGAACCACAGGGTGAAGTTCATCGGCCACGGAGTCGGTCTTTTCGTCGATGAGCCACCGGTGATCGCGGCGGGATTCGACGAGCCCCTGCAGGAGGGCATGGTCATTGCACTCGAGCCGAAGTGCGGAATCCCGGGGGTAGGAATGGTCGGCATCGAGAACACCTTTGCGGTCACTCCCGGCGGCGGCAGGAGCCTTACGGGAAAGAGTCCGGGCCTGGTACCGGTCTTTTGAATTAACCCTACTTTTCCCCTGAAAATAGTGTATTGCTCCTGGCAATCTTTGCTATCTGTCTCTTCCACGTTTCTGTTGTCAGGAAACTCTCATCCATATCCCGGACCATCGCCCCGAACTTCTTCATGGGGATCGCGATCGTGAGCACGTCGACCGGGACGCAGGGACGTGCCGAGGGATCGAACATTCCAAGTACTGCCCGCGGGTGGTCGTTTTGCGCCTCGAGCCGCGGATAATGGATTATCGAGGAGCAACCCGATCCGAAGGGGCAGATAACCCCGTCAGGGTCTCCCCGGTCGTAATTTGCGAGGGTGAAGAGCGCGGTGAGCACTTCTGCACGTGCAAAGAAGATGACAACATCAGGGTTGTCGGAACCGGTCAGTGAGTCCCATCGCTTGAAGATATAGCACTGCTTTCCGGCAGGGACGGCTTCACAGCACCTGTCGTATTTGACGGTCAGCCCGGGGGTCTTCTTGTAGCGTTCACCTTCGACCACGCCCGGTTTCCCGCTTGAGAGAAAATAACGGAAATTCTCGTCTCGTTCGGTCTCGTAACCCAGGTAGTAGCGTGCACCGCTGCAGGAGAGCGACGTTTCGTCGAATACTACGGATTTACCTTGTCTGACCCGTGCAAGGTCGCAGATAAAGCATCTCCATCGCTTCGGCGCAGGTATCTTCTCTGCTTCAGCATCGGCCTCCCCGAGCTCGAACGTGATCGGCAGTTCCGCTCCGGGGCAATACGTCTCCCAGAGACCTGTGAAACGGTCGCGGGTATTCGTGTCCATGCATCACCTGTACCGGGGAATGCGAAATAGGGTATGGTTGCCGGACCTGCTAATACCCGGTGGCGTAGTAATACCCGTTTTCCTCCCGTATATGCACGGGCGCCTGGAAAAGCCCGGAGATGAGATCGTCTGTCAGGATATCTTTTTTTGGGCCGTCTTTCCAGAATCTCCCCTCCTTCATCAGGATGACACGGGAGATCTCGGGTATTATGTCATGCAGGTTGTGGGTCACCATAATGATCCCGGTCCCTGATCGGGCGACCTTTCGTAGGATCGCCCTGAAGGCGTGCAGCGCATGGAGATCAAGGCTGGTTGTCGGCTCGTCGAGGATGAGTGTCTTTGGGTCGTGCACCAGTGCTCTCCCGATGAGGAACCGCCGTGCCTCGCCCGATGACAGCGAATCCATCTCTCTCTCCTGCAGGTCTTCTATCTCGAGGAATTCGAGGATCCTGTCGGTTCTCTTCTCCATCTCGGGGGTGATATCCCGGTTGTAGAGCCCTATACTGCTGAAATAGCCTGAAAGGACGACATCCCTGCCTGAAAGGTCACGACAGAACGTGTACTGGAGTGCTGGCGAGACGATTCCAAAAAGCGATCGCATCTCGAAGACGTCGCACCGCTCCCTGCCGTGGATCCTGAAGGAGACATCGTCACCGGCAAGCGGGTAGTACTCACGGGTTATTGCCCTGATAAACGAGGATTTTCCGGAACCGTTTGGACCGAGTATTGCCACGTTCTCATCTTCCCGGATGGTGACAGATACCGAGTCAAGGAGTTTTTTTTCGCCCGCAACGACCGTGACATTTTCAAATTCGATGAGTGGCAGGTCACTCATCCGCCTCGCCGTCATCTGGTCTCCCCGTAGATTTCAGTGGAATAAATCATGATCAACCCGTTTTTCCCTTCTGTTCGCGTGCCGGATGAAGACAGCATCTTTCCTCACACCTGTTCTCACCGGTACCGGGATGCATCTTTCGTTGCCCGGATAACCCGCCAATCCCGAAGGAGCTCGCATTCTGTCTCTCATGTTCGTCCGACGCAGTCAAAATCGATGAAACCATTGTACGGATCGGTTTTTGTCAGCCGGAGCCGGACTTTCTGGCCGACTTTCAGCCCGTGCTCACCACGCATTATCCTGCCCTCTGCCGGTGGAGTGATGAGTCGGGCATATGTGCCCTTCTCCGAGGCGCCCGTGACGATTCCTTCGAATACATCCCCGATCCTGTCTCTCAAAAGAACCGCTGCAGCGGCCTTTCGCATGAACCTTTCAGCCTTCTGGGAGGCCTTTTCCCGCCCGGTCAGCCAGTAGGAGAGCGAATCGAGTTCATCGGTTTCATAGGGCGAATCGCTGCCGTCAAGGATGGATTTTAAGATTCTCTGGTTGACAACATCCACGTAGCGGCGGTTCGGGGCAGTAGAGTGGGTATAGTCCATTATCGCGAGTGCAAAATGGCCAATCGGGACATCTCCGGGAACAAATGCGGTATATTCCCCTGGCCCCATGAGCTTTACAATCGTGAGGGAAAGGTCAGGGAAGCGCTCGGGATCCGCGGCTCTCCGCCGGTCAAGAAACGCTGACAGGGCCTTGCAGTTGGGTTTTTTGGGGAGGTGTTCGCCATACTCCCTGGCCGTCTCCACAATCCCCTCCCAGTTCCTCGGCACCCGGACGATCCTCTGGATCATCGGGAGACCGGCAGCTTCCAGCCGGTTCACCATGGTCTGGTTGGCGGCTACCATGAACTCCTCGATCAACTGCCTGGCAAGGTTCGGTCGCTGGATCACGAGATCCCTGACCTGCCCGTCCTCCACGACGG
>DAWO01000122.1:0-682 GCA_002509485.1 Methanolinea sp. UBA477 | reverse complement strand
CCGGGGGTTTTCCTGATTATGGCAGGCATCGGTCCCATCCCCTCCAGCCAGTCGCCGGTCTCCTCGTAGACAAGTTTTGCCTTGTTGCACACCAGCGCCCGGTATATCTCGCCACGACTCATGCTGCCGTCGGAAAAGACCGTGTATTCCATAACAATGGCTCTCCGTTCCTTTCCCGGGAGAAGTGAGGAGATATCCCTGGACAGATCGTCCGGGAGCATGGGAAACGTCACTATCCCGAGATAGACCGAGGTCCCGTTGTGGGCCGCATGCCTGTCCGTATGCATCCCTTTTCGCACAAAGAAGTCGACGTCGGCTATCGCCACCTTGACATGCACCTCGCCATCGGTGCCTTCTTCGCAGTATTCGATCTGGTCGAGGTCGAGCGAGTCGAAGTTGTCCACAGACGACCACAGGAGCCCCCGCAGGTCCAGTACATCCGATCGCCCGGCACGGATCGTCTCCTCTGACATGCTCTCCACTTCCCTGATGACGGTTTTGGGGAATCCGGGGTCGAACCCGTATCGTTCCATCGCGTCGTATGCTATCGCAACAAGATCGATCTCGCGTGAATCTTTCATTGAAGGTTACGATCTCTTCCTGACTGGATAAAAACGTCTGTGTCATGCCCGCTGGAACTGTTCAAAACAGGACAGGATCTTTTTTAAAAATTGTTAAAGGG
>DAWO01000036.1:6404-6753 GCA_002509485.1 Methanolinea sp. UBA477 | reverse complement strand
AGCCCGGAGTAGAAGGGATACCCTCCGTAGAAGAAGACGATCGAGGAGAGTGCGAAGAGCACGAGGGCGTCGCCTTCGAACGAGACGGAAATTCCGGTCCATTCCTGGATCATGGGCGAGAGAACAAGTATCGGGATGGTGAGGATAGAGGAGACTATACACCGTATCTTAAAATCCCTGGCCATGTGTGCGTGGTGGCCGCCGCCGGAGTGGCCTCGTTTTCTCTTCCCGGCGTGGCCTGCATGCTCCTCCTCCTTCATATGCATAATCTATCATGGCGGGACTATTTATGGATGACCACAAACCATGGTGAGGAGATCTCCTCCAGGTGCATCTCTGCACCGGGCAC
>DAWO01000036.1:0-6288 GCA_002509485.1 Methanolinea sp. UBA477 | reverse complement strand
GCTCCCCTGCCCGGCTCACCGGTCTCACGGATGGAGATGCCGGTGATCCCGAGGATCTCACGGGCCAGGAAAAGACCCAGACCGGTGTTTTTTCCGACGCCGCGGGAGAATATCCGCTCTTTTTCTTCAACGGGGATCCCGGGCCCGTCGTCTTCCCAGGTGATAACGAGCCCGGAACCTTCAGGTATGCACCGGAACCGGACGCCGGTCGCCCCTTCGGCGTAGCGGAGGGTGTTGTCCATAAGGTTTGAGAAGACCTTCTCAAGCAACGGATCGGCATAGACCGATACGCCCTGGCAGTCGCAGTTGACGGGGATTGCTGAATCGGCGGCCTTCCTGACAAGTCTTTCGATGGAGAGCCATACCGGTTCGGCCACGCCGAGCTGTTCGTATTCCCGGGTGAACGTGATCTGTCGCTGGATTGTCGATATCGCCTTTTTCACCGTTTCGAGATATTTTACCTGGACCTGGTCCGCGCTCAGTTCTTCGGCAAAGTCAAGGTAGCCCTTGATTACCATGATCTGGTTGAGAATATCGTGGCGTGTTATGCTCGAGAGGAGGTTTAATTTTTTGTTTGCCTCTATGAGTGCCTTCTCCACTCTTTTGCGCTCAGCGACATCCGGGCTGATCATGGCGAACGAGCCCTGGAATCGCCCCTGATCGTCGAGTATCGGGGACGCCAGGACATGCACCCTGATCATGGAGCCGTCTTTTTTGACGAATGTCCGTTCGTATCGGCCTTTCTCTCCGCTTCGCCGAATTTTCTGCATTTCTTTATGCTCAGCGCGCTCGTTCTCCGCGATGAAATCGAGTATCTCCCTTCCGAGCATCTCCTCTGTGGTATACCCAAGCATCTCCAGCATGGACCGGTTCGCAAAGACGGTCCTGTTCTGTTCGTCCCCCTGCCAGATCCCCTCCTGTGCGCCATCGACAATGAGGCTGTACCTGACCTCGACATCCCTCCTTTTGACCTGGCCCTGTTCCAGTTCCTCGTAATTCTGCCTGAGTCTCTCCTCGGCTGCCGCTAGTTGCCTGTATGCGGCGTTCAGGTCACGGTTCTGTCGGGCGATGGTCTCGATCCGGGATCTCAGTTCCTCGTTCACCGCGAGGAGACGATCCTCGGCCTGCTTGCGGGCGGTAATATCGGAGAGCAGGACGAGCAGGGCAGGTCTCTCTTCCCAGGTGATCCGTGTGGAGTTGATGAGGACCTGGTGGACCGTGCCCGTCGAGGAGACGATCCTGGCTTCGTAATTTGAGGGGACATCCAATCCGGCGGCCCTGTCGCGTTGGCGCCCTATCACGAGTTCCTGGTCGTCGGGGTGGATGAAGCCGGCGATCGGGACCCCATCGGGATCGATCGGCTGCCTGCCGAGAAGGTTTGCCATCCGCGGGTTGCAGAACCGGATCAGGCCGTCCTGGATGACCATGATGACCTCGTTGGCGTTCTCAACGAGTATTCTGTATTTATCCTCGCTCTCCTGTCGTGCCTTCTCGGCCTGCCTGAGGTCGGCGGCTTTCCTGATCTTCTGCGAAAGCTCTGCAAACCGGGCCCTCGGGTCCCCGCCTTTCTGGAGGTAGAAGTCGGCACCGTTTTCGAATGCCTCGATGACGACCTCTTCACGGCCTTTGCCGGTGAAGATGATGAACGGCGTCTCTTCTCCATGTTTTCGCAGGTGCTTGAGAAACCGGATCCCGTCGCATTCGGGCATCATGTAGTCTGAAACGATGACATCGAACGCTTCCCCGGAAATGCGCTTCATCGCCTCAACAGCACTCTCACAGGTGGCGACGGTATAGTCCCCGCTCCGCTCCAGGAACAATTTTCCGATCTCGAGTAAATCGGGCTCGTCATCTACATACAGGACTTTCAGGGGCGTCGTCACTCTTTACATGAAGGAATCAAGCAGAAAAAAAGGTATCTGCGCAGGAACCGGAAGTTGGAGATCCAGATCAGGGATCGTTCATTCACAGGGATTTTTCTTTCCCTGAATACGGAGTACCGCACACACTCCGCCTCTGCGACTACCCGGTCACTGAGCCCGGCGTCTTTCCTTCTCCTCCATGCTGCCCCTTGTTCCGCGTACTAGTGCGTTCCGGGTCCCTGGCATACGATGACAAAAAATCAGCAGGTTTAATGGGGCGACGGTTTTAACTCTCTCTCATGAAGAAGAGTATACTCCTCCTCTGCATGCTGGTCGTCGCCGTGGTGCTCCTCTGCGGCTGTACCAGCACCCCCCCGTCAGAGCCGGCGACCACGGGGCCGGTCACAGCCGTCACCGGGACCACGGAACAGCCTCTCTCCTTTGCCGAGGAGATCGCCATTATCCAGCAAAGGACCGATGAAAACGGTCCGATCACGATGGCGATGCACACGACGACCTACATCGAACTGATGGAGAACCCGACCACCGGGTATCTCTGGAACGCGACGGTCACGCCCGGGCTCGCGATTGTGAACGACACCTACATCCCCCCGGCTGACCCGATGCCGGGAGCAGGCGGCATGCATGCGTGGACGGTCGAGGCGGTCGCACCCGGAGACCAGACCTTCACCGCGGTCTACCACCGCCCGTGGGAAGACCCGTCTCCTGACGACGTCACGTACACCATGCATTTCGTCGTCACCGGCTAAAGTCCGGATCTCCCCTCTTCTTTTCGCCGCCCCGCTCCTCCCGTGCCGGTCCATATCGCAGCTGCATCCGGGGACCCACGTCCCGGAGATCTTCGCTCATACCCGCAGGCAGGGAAGTGTTCTCAGACTATGGCGGCGGCGTGGTGTATTCGGCGGCAAGCATCCCGTAGTACCGGGTCGACCGCCAGTGGTCACGGAGCCAGACGTGTTCGCGGATCGTGCCCTCGTATTGCAGCCCGCATCTCTCCATCAGGCGGGCGGACGGGTGGTTTCCTTCGTCGCACTTGCCAAAGACACGGTGGAGACCGAGCGTCCCGAACCCGAACGAGAGGTACGCCCGGAGGATCTCCTCGGCATATCCCTGAAACCAGTAGTCCTTCATGAGGACGATCCCCACCTCCCCGGTGGTCCGTGACTCCGGATCGATCTCGAGAAACGTCAGGCCGGCGAATTCACCGCTCCCCGGAACCCGTGCGGCGAGCATGTACGAGATCCTGTCGTCCTGTTTCGCTTCGTCGATACCACGGCGCAGGAACGACTCGATCTGCTCGTCGTCCTCGAGCCAGACGAGGACGTACCGCATCACGTCGGGATCGCGGGCCATGCGGGTGAGATTCGCGAGATCGTGCTCTGCCAGGTCTTCGAGCACGAGGCGTCCGGTGTTCAGGGAGAACGTCATGGGTTTTTCCGGGAGATCTGGTTTTTTCATTGAATTCTTTGCAGCACCGGATTGATACAGTTTTTCCTTTGGAAGATGCAGGAGTGATTCCGGTACCCAGTCTTTGTTTTCGTCATGCAGTTCGACCATGTTCTGTCCTGGAGAATGGTCTCATCCACCGGTGTTTTTCTGACCCGGGAGCACCTCCCGGAAACAGGGGTATTCGCTCACACAAAAGAATGATGTGAGAGAATCGATATATGGGATAGGAAAGCAAGGGCATGAAATATGAAGGGTACGCAGATAGATCCAGCGGTCAGGGAAACCGTTCTTTCGATCCTGACCCGGCACGGTGCGACCAGAATTGCGATATTTGGTTCATATGCACGGGGAGAGGAAGGGAAGGATAGCGATATCGATATTCCTGTCCGCTTCAATTCCCGAAAAAGTCTCTTTCAACTGGTTCTAATTGAAGACGAACTCCGCGAGGCATTGCACAAATCTGTAGATCTTATCACGGAAAACTCGGTCAGCCCTTACCTTGCTGATTCGATTCACCAGGATGAAGTGGTGATACTTGGGTGACCGGGAGGGATTATTCATATCTGAAACACATCCTCGAAGCAACTGGATATATCGAAGATTTTTCAAAAAGTTCAATTCTGCCGATGATCTAAAGAATTGCCCGCTTGAAAGAGCCGCAATCGAGAGAATGCTCACAATAATCGGGGAAGCTGCAAAGAATATCTCACCACGAATCAGGGAGGAATATCCGGATTTATCCTTGAGAGAGAGATCACAGGGATGAGGGATAAAATAATGCATCATTATTTTGGCGTGGATTATGAAGCTGTTTTTGAGACTGTGAAACATGGTATCCCTGATCTGAAAGAGAAGATTTTGGAAATTTTGTCTGTGCTGGAATGAATCAGGAAATTCCTTATTGTGGCACTCCTGAAACAACAACCCGGATCTCCTCGGATAAGATGTGCCCTACCTGATACGACCTGAAAAAAACCCCCCCTGATTCTCATCGGGACATGTTCATCTGAAATGAGAATGGTGGGGTAAACAGGCGGTTTTCATAGCGAGCATCGATCCGGCAGTCTTCCAGCCCCGGCTATTCTTCCTGAACCGGAAGTCCGGTGAAGATCGCCACGTAGCCTGCGATCAGGACAACCACGAGAACGAGCGGGATGAGAATGATGGTCAGGGTGTCAAGCACACCCCCGAATCCGAGCGCGAAGTACTCGTTGAAATACTGCAGCATCGAGAGGAGGAACGTGACCAGGAGGACGCTTGCAACCGCGTTGAAGACCGGGTACGGAAGGTTTGCCGGCAGGGGAAAGGACGAGAAGACGTCGGCGACCATGAAGAGCACCGAGAAGATGATGATGACCGGGGTGGATGCGAAGAGGAGACTGACGAACCTGTCGAGGAAGGGGGATGCCGTGTGGCCTGCGATGAACCTGAGCACGAGGAGTGCCACGAGGAAGACGACTATCCCGGCAAGGCCGCTTACCAATGCCCAGAACGGGGTCTTTCTGAATTTTTGAATCATTGCCAGTCGTCACACCTCGATGGATTTGCATAGTGTTGCAGGGCGGGAGTGATAAAGGGTTGGGGGTGGGGGGTATTTCGCGGGTCCCGGAAATGGCTGTCTTTTTCGGTAATACTGCACTAATCAGGTTTATTTAATCCTGATATTCTCTATTCTCCCGCCGCTGAATGGTTTTTTAAAAATCAAATGTGCCTGCAGAAGAACTATGCATGTGTGCTGGGTATCTGAAGGCGTGGCAGCCATCAATGTGAGGTTTCGGTATGGCAGTATTATCGAACAGGGCATAAAGACGGCAGAAAACGGCGCTTTTGGAAGTATCCGTCAACGACTGACCCGCTCTCCATGTATGTTCTCCGGATAATATGGCAAATCAGGCTGGGACACAAGTAGAAAATGAGCCGGCTGCTTATAAAGGTCAGAAGGAAATAACTCCAATTAGGGGTCCTTTCGCGGCGCCCGCGGGGTTGTGTCCCAGCCTGAAATGGTATCATCCTGAATACCTGTTGATCAAGGTGACCCGTCCACCTCCGGGACAGCAGCCTGATAATCATGAAAATCATACCATACAAAGAGATGATCGCCCTGGACGTTGTCTCGCTCTCCGACATTCTCTTCAATATCGAGAGTATCATCCCCCAGTTGATGGAGACCTACGGGATC
Organism: Methanolinea sp. UBA477; assembly: GCA_002509485.1. Lineage (GTDB taxonomy): Archaea > Halobacteriota > Methanomicrobia > Methanomicrobiales > Methanospirillaceae > SD8. The sequence continues at coordinate 777 of DAWO01000036.1, read as the reverse complement.
CTGGTCTATGCGATAGTCTTTGCCGTCATCTTCTGTGAGACAGGCCTTGTCTTCGCCCCGTTTCTCCCCGGCGACTCGCTGCTCTTTCTCCTCGGGTTCTTCGCCGCGGGGGGCGGCCTGAATGTCTGGGTCCTCCTCGTCCTCATCGCCATCGCCGCGATTGCCGGGGATTCACTGAATTACTGGATCGGGCACTACTTCGGTGACCGCCTGATCCATGGGAAGAGGTGCCTGGTCGACCGCCGCCACGTCGAGGTCACCCGCCAGTACTTCAGAAAGTATGGGAAAAAGACCATCATCCTCGCCCGCTTCGTGCCCTACATCCGGTCGTTTGCACCGTTTATCGCGGGAATCGTGAAGATGGACTACCCGTCGTTTCTCTCCAACAATGTCATCGGGGGACTCCTCTGGGCCACAGGCTTCATATCTCTCGGCTACCTGGTCGCATCCCTCCCGTTCTTCTCAAAGAACCAGGAGATGTTCCTCTGGGCCATCCTGGCAATCAGCATCGGGATATGCCTCCTGATGCTGTACAACTTCGCAAAGACCGTAAAGGAATGCGAGATCGCTCCCGAATCACTGATCGAAGATATCTCACGGGAACTTGGAAAGGACTGATCCGGGGATGGATGGAGGGGTCCGCCACTGGAGACGCGGGACACGATCTTTTCTGGGGCCTTGCGGTTTCATCTGAAAAAAATGATTCCTAAAGCAGTGAAGGGCCGGGTATGGGGGGAATAAGGAACCCGGCCCATGGGGGTACCTTCGACCTATTCT
>DAWO01000035.1 GCA_002509485.1 Methanolinea sp. UBA477 | reverse complement strand
TCAGATTTTTGATGAACACGGCAAAATGATAGAAATCGATAACATTCCGGTAATTTTCATCAGCTCGTCACTTGTAAAACCGAATATTGACCGGGATGATACATTTCGTCCAATAATCGGAGGAGTTCAGGTACAGGCTTCAGATGGTGTCGGATATTATCTATCAACAATTGGTTTTGCAGCGGAGAGGGATAGCGACCAACAAAAAGGATATGTTATCACAGGCCACATCCCCGACATCATTGGTCTTGATGTGTATCAGCCATTGATCAGTTCATATGCTGGAACTGCAAGCGATGCCGGAGTATACTATGCAGATGCCGCATTCGTGCCATTTGATAATGTTGAAGCAACTATTATGGATATTTCGGGAAATATTGTTGCTGTTGAAGATTATTGTAACCCATTCACCGATTATGATGTATATATGTCCGGTATCGCGACTCAGTCATCTGGAGTGGTGATTCGTAGAGGTGTGGCAGTATATCATACATTTTATGGTTATTACCTCTATGATCAGAGTATTGCATCATATTCGTCAGCAGATAGAGATAGTGGGGCCCCGGTATATTGGTATAATCAGGGTGCATCTAACGAGTTGTTAATGGGCGGAATCCACTGGGGAAACTCTGATTTGGGCTCATTCTTTTCCCCAATAGATCATGTACATAGTGAACTGGATGTTACAATACTGTATTGATTTGGCGGAGAGTTGTATATATGAGTCGAATTAATGGAAAAACGGAGAGGAGGAAAATCATCCTCTTTTCCGTTTCTCTCATCGGGATTGTGGTCGCCATAGCAATCGCCGCGAGTACATGTACCGCCTTTGATAAAGCGCCTGAAGAATTGGATATTTCTGAAAAGAGGACAACAATATCGGAGCTGATCCCCAATACCGATGAGAAGGACATGGAGTTCCTGTCTTCATGTAACATTTACGCAGTCTACGGCAAAACTGAAAAGATAGAGGAGACAGAAGCTCGCGAGAAATCGGTGGATAGACTTTCGGCCGTTACGAAAGCAGCGGGAAAAGACCTTCAGCCTTATTTGTATCCTGAGGGTCCGGTCCACGGGTATGGGATCTGTTACCTGAACTATATCGAGGTATTTTTATATGATAAACGGCCTGTGGATTATGCAACAACCGACGAGATCTACCGAATCATCGACTATCATGGAAGGGCGCAGGGGATACATGACATACCGGTAGTATTTACGCGTTCGGACCTCGTTCATATTAATTAGCACCCATTTTTCCGGATAGCGCCGGAAATGCGGGATCCGTCACCTGTATCTGCATTGTTTACCGGTATATAAAACGCATACAGTTCCACTGGTATCCCAGAAACGCCGGGAACTGAAAACCGGACGGGACATTGCACCCTACCGGCTTCAAATATATTTTGTACCCCTAGTTCCTGTCGGGCGCCCTCACATCATCCCCATCGGGACCTCTTCCTGCTCCTCCTGGCCAAGGTAGTCCGGGTGAATCTCAAGCTTCGTCAGCAGAACGAGACCAAGGATGATTATCCCGGCTATGAGCGCCCCCAAAAATGCGATATCGAACCCGGCGTTGAGCACCTGGACCTGGATGTCCACGGGTGCGGCCGTGGTCACGTGCCGGCGGTTTGCGACCGTTGACATTCCCCACAGGAGCGCCAGGTTGAAGCAGGCGATCCCGAGCGGCATCGGCGCGAACCGCTCGAGCGTGGTGAGGCTCGAGACCATGCCCTGGTAGGTCTTTCCAACCGAGTTCATGATCATGTTGGTGACCGGGGTGACCAGGAGGCCGAACCCGAACCCTATCAGGAACAGGGTCCCGATGATCTGCCCGAGCGTTGAGTCCACCCGAAGCGTGGTCAGCATGAAGTAGCCGAGAACGATAACAAGGCTTGCGACGATGCTCATCTTTCTCCCACCGACGCGGTTGAAGAGCACGCCTGCGGCAACCCCTGAGACCATCATCGCAAAGGACAGGGTCGTCATGATGATCCCTGCGGAAGCGGACGAGAAACCGTGCACGTACTCGAAATAGAACGGGAAGAGGTAGTTGATCCCACCGAAACTGAAGAAGAGCAGGCACATCGCGAGGTTTGCAAACAGGAAGTTCTTGTTCGAGAAGAGCCGGAGTTCGAGGAGTGGGTCCGGAACCCTTCGTTCGTGGTACACAAGGTAGGAGAGGGAGGCTGCTGCAACAACGAGGGCGGCGATGATGGGAAGCGACGTCCACCCGAGCGTGAGGCCCTCGGTGATGGCGAAGATGAGTGTTGCGAGCCCGACGAAGATGAGGACGCCGCCCCGGTAGTCAAAGCCGGTGAGGTTTCCGACACGGCTGTCCTTCGGGACGACGCGCAGGCCGAGGAGGATTGCACATATGCCAATCGGCACGTTGATGAAGAAAATCCAGTGCCAGGAGAGGTAATCGGTGAGGAGACCCCCGACGGTCGGACCGATCGCTGTCCCGAGCGCAGCGATCGTGATGACGATCCCCATGGCTTTTCCCTTCTGGTCGAGCGGGATGTACTCGGTGACCATTGCCGGTGCGATCGCAGTCATCATTGCGCCCCCAAGCGCCTGGAAGACACGCGATACGATGAGGAGATCGAAGGATCCGAACATGTCCGGCAACAGGCCGCACATGAACGATCCGATGGTAAAGATCGCAAACCCGGTGACAAAGATCCTCTTGAAACCGATGAGATCAGAGATCTTGCCGAAGATGATCACGCAACCCGCCATGGCGATGAGATATGCTGTCGCCACCCAGGAGACGGTGGTCGTCGATATGTTGAACGATTCTGATATGGTGGGGAGTGCGATATTCACGATGGTCCCGTCAAGCGATGCCATGAAGATGGCGAGCGAGACGGATACGAGAAACAGTACATAGCTTTTTTTACGGCCCGATTCTGGAGAGGCACCCATGCGTACTGGTATTTTTTCGATGCATGAAAAAGAATGTTGTTTTATCGCCTGGAAAGAGCGACATGCCCTCAACCGTCATTGGAACGCCCCTCCCGGTCACAGCCTGTTTACGTACTGTTAAGGATGATGATGCCCCACCATATGCCAGATATACCGGAGTGTTCTATGATGCCAAAACTTACCTCCACTCTGTTCTGCCTCCTTCTTATCATCGGAGCCAGTTTTATCTTCGTTTCCGGCTGCGTAAACGAGGAGATACCGGCCGCCGGAAACGGGGACACAATCCCGACAGGCGTTGCCGGTCACAGCCAGGAACCTGATTACCAGGATTCGTATTACTGGCTTTCCCTTCCGTCCATTGAAGAGGAGGTCGACGTGTTCTATGTCTACCCGACGGTCAGCAGCAGCCCGGACGGTTTCATGGATATTACGAATGAGTCGGAACGTCTGCTCGCACAGGGCATGCTGGAGGCACAGGCAAGTGTTTTTGCATCACGTGCCAACGTGTTCGCTCCCTACTACAGGCAGATGTCGACAGGGGTCGCGGTGACCCAGGGTTCCCTTGCAACCGATACTGAAGAGTTCAAGCGCGGTGCGGTCGACGTCAAGGACGCCTTCGACTACTACATCACCAATCTCAACGAGGGCCGCCCGTTCATCATCGCAGGCCACAGCCAGGGAACGATGGCACTCATCGAACTCATGAAAAACCGGTTCGGCGACGACGAAGACCTCCGAAATCGCCTGGTTGCCGCCTATCTCATCGGGTACACGGTCACTGACGCCGATCTCGAGGCAGCCGGGCTCACCGTGGCAGAAGGAGCCGACGATACAGGAGTCGTGGTCACCTACAACACGCAGTCGAAGACCTCCTCGGGCGGTCCCATGCTGATGGCCGGAGCGCACTGCATCAATCCGCTCAACTGGAAGACCGATGACACCTACGCTCCCGCCTCGGAGAACCTGGGTGCACGGTTCTACAATGACTCGACCGGAGAGTTCCTCCGGGAAGTGGACAACTACTGCGACGCACAGATTGACCTGGAGACCGGAGCGCTCACGACGACGATTCCCGAGGGTGAAGACCTCGATATCGGCCCATACTCCGAAGGCGTGTACCACCGCTACGATTACGCATTCTGGTACAGGAACCTGGAGAAGAACGTCGGCACGAGAATCGATGCATATCTGAACCAGGCGCCAAGTTCGAATCCATGACGGGAGTCCAGACCGATAGCATGGCCCTAGAGGACCTGCGAGGGATGGAGTTAGGTGTCCCGGAAACACTCCCTCCTTTCGATCCCGACAGCGACGTGCCTGACGCTCCAGACTATTCGGACCCGGAGAGCTGGGTCGCCCTGCCCGGGCACTTCAGCTCCAAAAATCAGCCCGTGGACGTCTTCAGGGTCTACCCGACCGTTCTTTCCGACAACTCGACCTATCTCATGAATACCCGCGATACCGGTCTTCGGGAGAAGGCGGCCTGGACCCTGGTTGAGCAGGCGAGCATATTCGACGGACTGGCAAACATCTATGCACCGTATTACCGGCAGAACAACGTCTTGATCAACCCGCTGATGCTTAGCGGTGCAAGACCGATCTTCGAGCTGGGGCAAAGCGACCTCGTCTCCGCCTTCCGGTACTTCCTGGAGCACTTCAACAGGGGAGAGCGGGGGGTCATCCTGGCCGCCCACAGCCAGGGTTCGGTCAGGGTCGTGGAGCTTGCGAAGGCCGGAGAACTCCTCTTCGGCGATCCTGCCTCGCTGGAACGGCTCGTTGCGGCCTACGTCATCGGGTATTCTGTCACGCAACCGGATCTCGACGCGAATCCCCTGATAAGGATCGCCAGGGAAGCGACTGATACGGGCTGTTTCATCACATACAACACGATATCGGACGAAGAAGGGAAGGAGAAGGAAGCCCAGACCGTCCGGCCGGGATCCTTCGTGGTCAACCCGCTGACCTGGAAGGCCGACACGGAGTTTGCGCCTGCGTCAGCCAATCGCGAAGCGGTCTTCTTCAGGCACGGTGATCCGGAACACCCGGCCAGGTACCCGAACTTTGCAGCGGCCCGGGTTGTAAAAAACGCTCTGGTGATCACGGATGTCTCACATCCCGAAGAACTGCCGGCGACGAGCGTCACGTTTCCCGAAGGCGTGTATCACATGTACGACTATGCTATCTTCTACGGGAACCTCCGAAAAAATGTCGAAGACCGCATTCGTTCGTATTTTTCGAAATAGGGCTGGCTTCACCGGATGCAGTTTTCGTATGATCGGGACGATCTCTTCCGTCCCTTTTCCAGGAGCAACCTGTGGCAGGATTCTTCATACGAGGCCTTCCCAAAAAAAGTCCGGCATTCATGGATCGCCCGGATTGGATTGCATACAGTACCTGTTAACCGTTTCGTAACAGAAACCGGGGGATTGGATTTGGCCTTTTCACCTCATCAAGGTATTGACCGTTGGATTTTGGATACGACGAAACCCTGCTGTAAGGCTTATCCAATCGCAGGGCAGAACAGGTGTGCCGGTCCTGTTCAGACCTGAAAATGCATATATCAGGGAAAAACAAAAAAATCCGTCCAGTGCGCTTTTTTTGTCCTTCACCACGCATCCACCTGCAACACGTCAATAAATA
>DAWO01000121.1:2851-3414 GCA_002509485.1 Methanolinea sp. UBA477 | reverse complement strand
CCAGTTCGCACTGCTCCTGGAAGCGGTTGATTGCGTCATCTGCAAGGTTCTCGATGAAGGGGATAGCGCCCTCTGCTCCGACGACCCGTCCATCTTTCACTCCGTTCTTGTGGAGTGCGTCCATGGTCTGTCCTGCTAGGTGACCCTTGACTTCGGTCCCGCAGAGCAGAATGAATCGGATGTTGGGGTTGGAGATGATGTTGGCGATGACCTTCTCCAGTCCGAGATTTTCGGTTTTACAGGAACCGCAGATAGCGGCACCCGCATCACAGATTCCCTTCTCATCGAGGTGTGAACCGCAGGTCATGACGGCCACTGGGCTGTTTGAATCTCCCGCCTGAAAGTCCCCCTGGACGATAGGCCAGCCGCTTGCCGGTGATTTCTTTTCTGCCATTTTTTTTCACCTCATATCAGATGGAACGCAAACACTCCTGCGATGAAGAGCCCAACTGCAAGTCCGTACCAGAACGCGGTCATTCCTCCGGCAACAGGCAGCGCATTCTCTCTTCCCGGGAACGAGGCCAGGAAGTTACCCTTTCCGGAGAGCATGTTGACAAGATCGC
>DAWO01000121.1:0-2762 GCA_002509485.1 Methanolinea sp. UBA477 | reverse complement strand
TCGCGTCTCGAGAGTTCGATATACTTGGCGTATGTATAATACCAGCCGATCAGTGCCACAATCAGGGAGAGCAGCGCCGGGCCCATGGGAATGATTGCCATTGACATCACGGCGACCGGGATCATCGAGAGGAAACCGCACTCGGCTGCCAGGTAGAGCATCCTGTCCTGGGTCCAGCTTGGCCCGAGACATGCGTTGAACGGGTGCTGAATGGCAATCCCGCCGAGCATGAAGGCCGTCGCGATGAGACATCCCCCGATCAGGGACAGCTGGTAGCTGGGAAGAGAAAGGCCAAGAATGCTGATGCTTCCGGTGACAAGGCCCATCAGGTCGAATGTCCCTGCAATCTGTGCCGAGAAGCCCATCAGGACGAGTGCACCGACGATTGCCAGCTCCACGAGGGACATGATCATGACGGGGATCCTCATGTTCAGGATGTTATTTGCGACGAATCCAAGGATTGCTCCGATCACTGCAGCAAGTACTACTGCAACAATGGGTGCCATGATTCCAAACTTGGTGGCAAACAGCATGGCGATCACGCCCGAGCCGAATGCCATCATACCGGCGGAGGGAACCCCCGTACCGATACCATAGCTGCACAGCTGCTTGATGGTGTGGCTTCCCCAGACCAGTGCCGCGACTGCAGCAAGGCCACCGAAGAATGCCATCCAGGGAGCGCCGAGGAACGTGTTTGCATAACTCAAGTAGATGCACACCAGAGATGCGACCAGGCCGGCTGCTAGGATTGTGTTGTGGGGAACGCCTCCCTCAATTACTTCAACTTTTACTGACATTTCCACACCTCATAATGCAACAATCATGATCGCAACCATTCCGCAGACCGCCGAGGCCACTGCCGAGGCCACGATTGCCCTGGGGAATCTCTTGAACTTCGGGTCGTGCGGTCCTTCGATTGTACCGGTGATGTTGTATGCGGCGAGCACCGCGTTTACAAGGAACATCCCGACAGCAAAGATACCTGCAAGTGAGACTGCAATCGGCAGGATCTGTGCCGGGAGTGCGTCCATCATGGCGGGGAGCTCTGCCTGGTAGATGTCCAGGAGCATAATGTAGATGAGCGTTCCGCCTGCACCACCGAGGGTGCCACCAATCACGCCGCCCACGTATGAGATGAACGGCAGACCATGACCTTCTGTACCCTGGGATTTGAATTCAGCCTGGGTGTCACCGGTTATCGGGTCCTTGGCAACCTTACCGGATGCGGAGGGAATACCCATACCGAAGACATAGATGAAATTCACGAACATGCAGGTTATGGCCATCATCAGGCCGCCACCGATTCCACCGGTGATGACCGCAATAACGAGACCCTGTCCGGCTGCCCATGCACCGCCGAAAAGTCCTGCCAGGCCGGCACCAGCCGCAAGCATGGCCACACCGGTAGCGATACCAGGGGCCTGCCCCATCGCAGCCGGTGCACCACCGACCGGAACGAAGTGGACGCCGAATCCGACAAGGACCCCGCCCACGATCACACCGATAAGGGCCATAAGTGCCATGCCCGTGCCCGCAAGCATGTAGGTTGCGGCGATGACCACCAGGAGAATGACGACACCGATAGCGGACGCCATCGGGTCCATGCCGCCGGCAGCTGCCGGTTTTGCTCCAAGAGCGCTCATGCAGTCGCCTCCTCTTCTTTAGCGGGGCCGTACGGGCCGTAGTTCTTCCGTGCCCAGACCTCGATATAGCGGTCTATCACGGCGAATACCAGGATAATGATAATACCAACGATGATCGCTCCCCAGCCGGCGCCGACATGCTCGAAGAGCACGGTACGCCAGAGTTCGAGGAATACGATCATACCAAAGCAGATCCCTGATGCGGGTCCGCCCAGTTTTGCTGAGAACCAGCCGTTGTCGAGAGAGTTCCTCTCACCGGCCTCGGCATACCTGACGATGTTGCCGGAAGCGGAGATGGGCACACCTGCCCCAAACTTCTGTGACTGGTACTGGCGTTCCTTTCCATAGAACGGGTTTCCTGTTGCAGATCCGGCTGCACCGAGAGCGATTCCCCATACCAGCCCGAGCAGAGGCAGCGGGAACGGATGTCCGAGCGCTGCGTTGATCAGGTGGCACATGGTCACCGCGGTGAAGATGGCTACAAAGGCATGCGCCATGGTCACCGTTGTCATGGACTTCAACACGTCAATATAGACCGGTTGTCCAAACTTAGCGAGACTTGCCGTTCTTCCCAGGTACGCGGTTGTCGCGTAGACACCTTGCACGAATACTGCAAGGCCTGACCCGAGGATGATTGCAAGTATCGGGTTAATCTGCATGGCCATAAAAGCCCAGGCGATACCGGCACCAAGGCATACCCACAGACCGTATGCCGGCGGCTCGCCGGCGACTGCTTTATTGAAGATACGGTGAAGGTATCCCATCTGCGGAGCGAGCTGGACCTGAGAATTCGGATCACCCTGAGAACCGATATCAGATTCAGTATTTTCCGCAGCACCGGCTACCGTGGCAAGAGCTCCTGCCAATGCAGTTATTCCAATGCCAAATACTATACTTTCCATTTAGCCTCCTCCCTGCGTGCGATAATAGTGCACGAGAGTGTTCATCATGCATTGCCACTCACATCGAGTACAAACCCTTTGTGGTTCATCTAACAGTTGATTATAGAAGAGTTAAAGGTTTCGAAATATTTGCATATAAGCCGTTTTTATCTCGTTTAATCGACAGATAATGAGTTTTTCACCCACTTTACTCATCCTGAATTTAGTTAAATAAAGT
>DAWO01000131.1 GCA_002509485.1 Methanolinea sp. UBA477 | reverse complement strand
TGCTCGACGGTCACCCGGGAGGAGTGGTCCTTTCCGTCAACCATGCCGGCCGGTGCGTAAAAATAGGGCTGGAAGCCGCATACCTGGAGGTGGACTGCCACCCTGTCCGCACCTCTTCCGAATATGTGGATGAGCGGACCCTCGGGCGTATTGGAATACTCCACCTGGTTTATCGCAAGATCCACCGGACCCCTCCGGGTATCTTTCTCTCTCTCTTCCATGCCGGCTTTCAGGTCTCCTTCACTGTATCAGACGCCAAGGGCATTGCAGAGCCCTGTCACATACGCGCCTGCATCATCCATGTGGCGGCGTTCCCATTCGTCAAGCTCCCACTCCTCGATCCCGAGGATTCCCTCCCTGCCGATCCGGGCGGGGACCCCGAGAGAACAGCGGGAGAGTCCATACTCCCCGTCAAGGACGCAGGAGCAGCCGATAGTCTTTCTCGCGTCGGTGACCACGGCCCTGATGAGAGAGGCGATATGCCAGGACGGGCCAAAGACCGTGCCCCCCTTGCCCTTTATCACTTCCATGCTGGCACCCCTGAGGCGGTCCAGGATCGCGTCCCGGGTCTCTTCGGGGGCAGAACCATCCAGCGGCGAGAAGAGCGGGACCTGGTGTTCCCCATGCTCTCCGAGGACCCAGGGTGTACCGGAAAGGCCGTACTCTCCCATGACGAGCCCGAACCTGGCTCCATCGATCTGCCCGCCGAACCCGATGCACTGGCGGGGTTCAAGACCGATCTTTCTGCAGAGATAATAGTTGTTCTCGTCCATCGGGTTTGTCACCGTGATAAGGACTCCTCCAAACCCGCGCAGTGCACTGCTGCATTGCGTGGCAACGGGCAGATTGGCGTTCAAAAGATCTGTCCGCGACTTGATATTCTGGTTGCGGGGGAGGCCTGCGGAGAAGACACAGACGTCCGCGTCCTTCACAAGCCGGTGATCTGTCGATATCGCGACGTCTATTCCGGTATGCCGGAGATCGAGGAGCTGGGCGCGGAGGAACTCGGCGGCTGCATCGTAGATGATCAGTTCGTCCGCAAGTCCGAGCAGGGAGGCCAAAAATGCGACCTCCCCGCCAATCTTTCCGACACCCAGAACCGCCAGGATTGTCATATCTCTACTATTGGCGGCCCCAGAATAAATAATTACAATTACACAGATCTTACTTCTAATGCTGAAACTTACGCCCGGTATAGTTGATACAGGCGGGGTATCATTGAAAAACCATCTTATCCTAGCTGCGGGAGTACTGGGGACGACCGGCTCCTCGCTTGCACGCATCCTTGCGGCCGGGGCGGGGGGTGTTGTCACGAAATCCATCGGTCCTGCTCCAAAAGACGGCCACCCGGGGCCGTGCCTGGTTGAGCTTGAAGACGGTCTCCTCAACGCGATGGGNNCCGTCATCGCGAGTATCTTCGGCGGGAACCCGGAAGAGTTCCGGCGCGTGGCGGGCTGGTTCTGTGGAAAGGTTTCAGGTGTGGAGCTGAACGTGAGCTGCCCCCACGCCGAGGGATACGGTGCGGCACTCGGCACGGACCCTGACCTGGTCGAGGCATGCACACGAGCGGTTGCGGGGCTCGGGATGCCTGTCTGGGTGAAACTGACACCGAATGTGACCGATATCACCGAGTGCGGGCTTGCCGCGGAGCGGGGCGGAGCATCAGCCATAGTCGCGATAAACACCGTGAAGGCGATGCGGATATCCACCGACCTGAAGAGGCCCGTGCTTGGGAACCGGTTCGGCGGGCTCTCCGGCCAGGCCATATTCCCTGTCGCCGTGCGATGCGTCTACGAACTCTACGAGGCCTGTTCCATACCCATAGTCGGCTGCGGGGGTGTATCCTCAGGAAACGATGTCCTCGAGATGATGATGGCGGGGGCGTCAGCGGTGGAGATCGGCACCGCAGTGTACCGGGCCCCTGCTGTGTTCTCACGTATTGCGGGTGAACTGTATGACGAACGTGGAGAAAGCCCGGAAGAGATCGTGGGGTGCGCACATGCCTGAAGGCCTTCCCGTGATAGTCACGATCAACAGGGTTGTCGAGGAGACTCCGTCCATCCGCACATTTTATTTTGACAGGGAGTTTCTCTTCAACCCGGGCCAGTTCGTCATGGTCTGGGTGCCTGGGGTGGACGAGATTCCCATGGCCCTCTCCGCCCCTGACTCGATAACGGTCCAGAGGGTGGGGGATGCGACCTCGGCACTCTTCGCGCTCGGGCCAGGGGATCGGATCGGGATCAGGGGGCCGTTTGGGAACGGTTTTCCCGGGGGGGGACGTGTCCTGGCCGTGGCGGGCGGTCTTGGTGCAGCTCCCCTGCTTCCGCTTGCAATGGAGGGTTGTGCCGTGGCCTTCCTGCTTGGTGCACGGACACGGTCCGAGCTGCTCTTTCCCGAAATCCTCAAAGGCTGCTGCCCACTCTTCATCGCCACAGATGACGGGTCATACGGCCATCACGGGTTTGTGACCGATTTATTGAAACAGGTCGATCCCGGTAGTGCCGATGCAATCTGTGTCTGCGGACCGGAACCGATGATGGTTGCTGTCTTTGGAATCCTGAAGGAAGAGAAGATGCTCGAGCGATCGTATTTCAGCCTCCACCGGTACATGAAATGCGGAATTGGAGTCTGTGGTTCATGCTGCATGGATCCCGCGGGCTTGCGGGTGTGCAGGGATGGCCCGGTATTCAGGGGTGACCAGATTGAGGGAACCGAATTTGGTAAATATGCGCGTGATGCAAGTGGAAGACGGAAAAAGGTGTGACTTTTAATACTATCAGTGGGTCTACGGCCACCCTGATCCCCCATAACCCCATTAATTGCCGTAAAAACAGGAAAATCGCTACTAAGACATCAAATTCATTTAGAAAATTATTAATAAGACCAGAAAGGATTTTAATTTTGAACCTATACGAGAAGTGAGTTTGGGTTACAGGTATAGGTAGGACATTTCAGAGAGGTGTGTAAAAAATGGTATTTCATCCCCCAGTCGCAATCGTCGCGAAAGCTGGCGATGCTGGGAAGTACAAGGTAGGGCTTCCAGCCTGGAACATGCTCCTGCGTGGTTTCATGGCCGGGGCATACATCGCAATCGGTGGAGCTCTCGCAACAGTCTGTGCAACCGGAACGGCTGCTGCCCTCGGAGCGGGTATAGGAAAACTCGTCCTGGGTGCTGTGTTCCCTGTTGGGCTTATTATCATCATCCTTACCGGTGCAGAACTTTTCACTGGTGACGCTATGATTGCCCCCATGGCAGCGTTTATTCACAAGGTCAGTTGGGCATCCGTGCTCAATTTGTGGGTATGGGTATACATCGGAAACCTGATTGGGTCGATCGTGTATGCCTACATCATGGCCTATGGCCCCTTCACCGGCTGGAGCGCAGCAGGTGCGGCATCTGTGAACGCATTCGGATTGAATGCAATTGGTATTGCAATAGGAAAAGTAAGTTATGTGGGAATGGCCGCACAATGGTCAGCATTCCTGAAGGCCATCGGCTGTAACTGGCTCGTCAACCTTGCTGTCCTCCTGGGTATCTGTGCAGATGACCTGATAGGCAAGTTCTTCGGCATCTGGTTCCCGATCATGGCTTTCGTGTCCACCGGGTTCGAGCACTGTGTCGCAAACATGTACTTCATCCCGGCCGGTCTCATGACTGCGCCTTTCCTGTCCGCTGACCAGATTGCAACTATAGGAGCGGAAAAAGTCGCAAGCCTGACCTGGGTTACCATGTGGACCAACAACATCATCGTGGTCACCATCGGTAACATCGTCGGCGGTCTCTTCTTCGTCGGTGTCATCTACTGGGTCGCATTCCGGAAAGAGATTGCCGCACTCAAGTAAGAAGAGTACCGGATGAAAATAAGACAGACAAACGTGAAGATTTCGATCATCGCGGTTGCGGTGGTTGTCTTCTTCACCATTCTTTTATTTATTGCTGCATTCCTGAGTGGAGATTATACTATCCTCTACTGGGGTATACCTTCCCTGCTGATCCTGGCGCTTATCCCGATAGGACTGAACTATCTCTCCCAGTCGCAGTATGCCGAACTTGAACCGGTGTACGCGAAGGAGGCAAAGACAGTCAGGATACGGCTGATCAACCTGGGGATGCTCGGGCAGCCCGTCCGGATCGAGGGAGTGGTCGAGAGGGTCTACTTCCAGTTCCTGAACCGGCCACAATACCTGGTCGCCGACCGGAGCGGTGAGATATCGGTGAAGATGTTCACCAGTCCACAGGAGAAGGTCAGGGAAGGTGACGTCGTCGAAGTTTTAGGGCTTGTGATCAAGCGCTACTTCTTCGGCGGTGACGCAGTGATCAACTGCGTGTCGATCAGGAAGATCGACAAGACGATCGAAGCACGGAAAAAAGAACAGAAAGAAAAGAAGTAAGAGGCCGTCATACATGCGGTCCTGCAGCCCTTTTCCCTGTTTTATTCCGGTTTTTATCGACTATTTCCGGCAATTCGTTTCCCTTCGTTTGAAAAAGATTGATCAACCGGATACACGGTGTGGGAATTGCCAGCCCCCGAAATTGTCGCTTAGGACCCATCTTTCGAGACCGTAAGCGAAATTTTTCAGACCGGTCCATGATCCTGTATGCCTGGTGATAGTTTCAGGGATGACCAGATCCCAATGGAAGGTCAGACACCAGTCCATCCTCCCGATAAGGTATCTTATAGTCTGGACCCCATACTGATATGGTGATTTGGTGTCAAAACGGGCTGTTGACACGGTATTCGAGGCCCTGTTCACCCTGACCGATCTCAGGGTGATGCTTCGGGATACCGCTCCACGACACAGGCTGGATGACGACGAGAAGAAGGCGGCCGAAGAGATGCTCCGGTCGCTTGAGGGGAATATCAGGACCCTCAGAGAGGAGCTGATCGGGTGAAATGCACGGCAGAGATAGATGTGCGTGACGTGGACGAGTCATGCATCAATATCGATCCCATCCAGG
>DAWO01000001.1:813-3740 GCA_002509485.1 Methanolinea sp. UBA477 | reverse complement strand
GGTGGTACACCTCTTCTACAACCAGAACTGCGGCGATTGCTTAAAGACACTCCCATTTATTCAGGAATTTGAAAAAACGCATCCTGATGTCATATTCCGGTATTATGACATCAGGGAGGACACCTCGTACCGGCAACTGCTCACCGTCTACTCGCAGGAATATGGAATCGATTTCTCCCCTGTCCCGGTGCTTTTTACCGGAGATATTGTCCTGACCGGTTATGATGAGATATCAGATGGACTGGAGGATGCACTCTATTCCCCAGGTGTGGTTACTGTGGGGACGACATCGCCCGTAGCCGAACCACCGCAGATCAACAGGGGTCGCGGCCTGACGATTCCTCTCGTCATTTCAGCGGCGCTGGTAGACGGGATCAATCCCTGTGCATTCTCTGTCCTTATCTTTCTCCTCGTCACCATAATGGCGCTTGATACACGCAGAAAAATGGTATACATCGGATCCCTGTTCATACTTGCAGTATTCACCTTTTACTTCCTATCAGGTCTCGGTCTCTTCACCGTCATCCAGTCTGCCGGGATCTCCCGGGCGATGTCCCTTATTGCCGCGATAATCGCCCTGCTCCTGGGAGCCGTATCCATCGTCGACGGCGTCGGGGGAAAGCCCAGCCAGTTGTTGTCCATACCCGAATCGAAAAAGGCGATCATCGACCGCTACGTAAAAAAGATCTCTCTTCCCGGAGCGCTGATCCTCGGGGTTCTCGTTGGGATGTTCGAACTTCCCTGCACGGGGGGGATTTACCTGGCAATACTCTCGCTCCTCTCGAATCGCATGAGCATTACAGACGGGATTCCATATCTTTTAGTATACAACCTCTTTTTTGTCCTCCCCATGATAGTCATCCTGGCTGTCGTGGCCTTTGGAATCCCTGTGGAGCGCCTGGACCAGCTCCGGACCGAGAAGAGGGCCGTTATCCGGATACTCATGGGTCTCGTGATGATCCTTCTTGGAATCATGCTTCTTCTTGAGTTTATCTGAACCAAAAATTTCAGGGGAGGTTGCTATCACCGGAGCACTCCCTCTGGCGCTCCTCGCTCATCTCGATGAGGATCTCGAAGATCTTCTGGACGTGAACCGGATTGATATTCTTCTCAACAGCTGATTCGAATGCCGTCTCAAGTACTGCCTGCGACCTCGCTTTGTCGTGGATGGGGAGGCCCTCGTTCATCTTGACCTGTGCTATCCGGCCGGCCAGCCGCTGTCGCCTGGTGATGAGTTCGATGATCTCCTCATCGATGCGGCTGATCTCAGCTCTGAGTGGCTCTATTGGCATATCATATACTAACAGTACAATGGGAGATTTAAACCTGATGGAATTCCTGCGGGGGGCAACATCAAAGATGATATGGGGTATGAATACCAAAAATAGGGGGAGAAGTGATCTGTATGCTGGAGAGAATATCTGTTCGGGAACGGCGTGACCTGCTGGTTGCATGGGTAGCAATCTCCATCGCATTTTCCCTCATATATATCAGGTACGGTGCGACTCCCGCGTTATTCCTCCTCTTTCTCGGAATATCGCTGGTCACCGTTGGTGTCGGGTTCATCCTGCACGAGCTTGCCCACAAGTTCACCGCAATGAAATACGGATTCTGGGCGGAGTTCCAGAAGAATAACCTCATGCTCGTGGTGGCAGTCGCGCTTGCCGCGCTGGCAGGCGTTGTATTTGCGGCTCCCGGTGCGACCATGATATATGCGCCGTCACTGACGAGGGAACAGAACGGGAAGATCTCTGCCGCAGGCCCCGTGACAAACCTGCTGCTCTGTATCCCTTTCGCGCTCATCCTCTTCCTCGGGTCGGCAGTCGACATCAGGTTCATGGGACTGAATATCATCTCAACGCTCGGGATGATCGGACTGCAGGTGAATGCGATGATCGCGGCGTTCAACATGCTCCCTGTCAGCGTCCTTGACGGAAAGAAGGTACTTGCCTGGAACCCGGTCGTCTTTATCGTGCTGATTGGAGCATCGTTTGGGATACTGCTGGCAACTTTTTATCTCATTTGATGAGATGTGGTGCAGGTATAGCACATCTCTTCTCTCCGAAAGTTCCGAAAGATTAATACTAAACAAATAAAATTGTTTATAGGCAAATAAATTTGTTCAGGTTGATCTCATGCACATAATGGAAGGATTTCTTCCCAGCCCCTGGTGGCAGATATGGTTCATCGTGGCCATTCCGTTCCTGGTTCTGGGATTGTACCAGTTAAAAAAGCTATTCGCCGAGAAGAGAGAGACGATCCCGCTGCTTGCCGTGGCAGGGGCATTCGTGTTCGTACTATCCTCGCTCAAACTTCCTTCAGTAAACGGCAGCTGTTCCCATCCTACAGGGACGGGATTATCGGCCATCCTGTTCGCACCCTTTATCACATCGATCCTCGCCCTGATTGTCCTCCTCTACCAGGCAATATTCCTTGCTCATGGTGGCCTGACAACGCTTGGGGCCAATGTCTTTTCAATGGGAATCGCGGGCCCGGTCGTGGCCTATTCCTTATACGTGGCCGGGAAGAAGGCGTCCCTGAATACCTTCGTAAACGTCTTCATCGCGGCTACGGTTGCCGACCTCTTCACCTATGTCGTCACTGCAGGACAGCTGGCGCTCGCATTTCCTGCACCTGCCGCACAGGGCGGACTCCTGGGATCATTCTCTGCATTCCTCGTTATATTCGCCGTCACCCAGGTACCGCTCGCAATAATCGAGGGAGTCATCATCGCCCTGGTCTTCAAGTATATCATCGATGTCCGGCCCGATATCCTGGTGAAGCTGAACGTGCTCACCCAGAATACCGTGAACCGGATCAGGGAGGCTGCATCATGAAATACAAGGCAGAGATAATCGCAGGCATTGTCATCCTGGCTTTCGCAATCATTTTTCTTCTCACCAACGCCTCGATCCAGCAGAACCTTG
>DAWO01000001.1:0-775 GCA_002509485.1 Methanolinea sp. UBA477 | reverse complement strand
GAGATCGAGAGCCTCTTCTTCTCTCTCCAGGCAGCCATCGGTGCCCTGATCATAGGCTATTTCTTCGGCTATTACCGGTCCAGGCAGGCGGCCAGTTAATTCCTTTTTTTATGATTGACGAGCATCTCCTTGACGATCTCGCCCTGCAAAACGGGCTTTTGGAGGTAGATGCAAAGCTGAAACTTGCTGTCGGTATTGGCGCCATTCTCATCGGGGTGTTTTCGCCCTCCCCTGTAGCTCCGCTGGTAATAGCCGCGAGCATGGCAGTATGTACGATCGTCTTTGCAGGGATACCCGCGAGAGTATATGCAGCGCTCCTGGCGATCCCCGTAACCTTCGTTTCCATGAGTATCATCGTCATCCTTTTCATGACCGGAGGAGGTGAGCCGCTGTGGGGTATACACATACTGGGCTACCCGTTTACACTGACTACAGATTCCGCAAATCTCGCGGTACTCCTGTTATCCAGGACACTTGGGGGAATGTGCTCACTCTTCTTCATCGCGCTAACGACACCGATGGTGGACGTATTCTCTGTCATGAACAGGTTACGGCTTCCCGATGAGTTCGTCGACCTCTCCATGCTCATCTATCGAAACATCTTCGTCCTGATCGGCGAGTCGATTGCAATCCACAATGCCCAGGTGATGCGAAACGGGTATTCGACGTTCAGGAGATCTATCGATGCATTCGCAATGCTTGCAGGGATGCTCTTTGTCAGGGCCTGGGAGAAGGGCGAGGAGATGCTGGTGGCAATGGATGCCCGGTGCTACGA
>DAWO01000102.1 GCA_002509485.1 Methanolinea sp. UBA477 | reverse complement strand
GAGGACTACATCACCCGGGCCCGGGCGAGCCTGTCGGCTCTCCTTGGAGCAGACACCCCTGAGAACCTTGTCTTCACCCACAATGCAACGGATTCCCTGAATGTCCTCATATCTGGTTTTCTGGCAGGAATTATAGAAGAATGCCATGTCCTGACCACGGCACTGGACCACAACTCAGTGCTCCGGCCACTCTACGAATACGATCAGCAGCACCGTATCTGCCTGGACATCATCCCCTTCGAAGGGTGTTCTATCCGGCCGGAAGCGGTCGAAACGGCCATCCGGCCCGATACCAGGCTCATGGTCATGACCCATGGCAGNNACGTGCTCGGCTCGGTGCAGGACATCAGGACAATCGGGGATATCCTGCACGACCACGGGATCTACTTCATCGTGGACGGCGCCCAGACTGCCGGGCATATCCCCATCAGTCTCCGGGACCTCCCGGTCGATGCCTTTGTCATCACCGGGCACAAGGCCCTCCTCGGAGTCCCGGGGACGGGAGGATTCTATATCAGGGATCCTGACGCAGTCGCACCGGTCAGGTTCGGGGGGACCGGGACGGACTCGTTCTCGCTCCTCCATCCCCGCGGGATGCCGGAACGGTTCGAGATCGGTACCCATAATTACCCGGGTCTCGCCGCTCTTGCGGCTGGTGTGGAATTCATCAGGGCAACAGGGATGGAATCAATCATGGAAAAGGCGGAGAGACAAACGGCTTCTCTCATCCGGGAACTGAAGGAAGAGTCCAATATCACGATATACAACGAGCATCCTGACCTGCCGATCATCGCGTTCAATATCGGGGGGCTCCAGAACGATGACGTGGGATTCATGCTGGCCCGTGGTTTCAACATCATCGCCCGGACCGGCCTTCACTGTGCCCCGCTGGTGCACAGGACCATCGACGGAGGGGAGGGATGCGTCCGGCTCAGCCTCTCGTGGAATACGACCGATGAAGAGTGTCGGATTGCAGCAGATGCCATCAGGAGGATTGCCAGGAATGCGGATTCTACGGTCTGTCAAGCATAAGGTCTGTGCAGACGGCTCCTTCATGAAGGAGTTCCTCCTCGATGCCCCGGTAACGGATGGTTTTTTTGCATATCTCAGGAACTTCGGGAAGGTCGAATCGCTCCCCGACGTCGGCGAGGGGTTCTACACGTTCGAGAAGCCGGACTGGTTCGCCATCAAGGGGTTTTCCGGGGATACGACCGTCGAGGTCAGGTTTAAAAAAGAGGTGATGGACCTGACCGTCGACTTCGTCTATCTCCTCTTCTCCGCGTACAAGGGAGAAGGGGAAGAGATCGATCTTTCGGTCCTGAAACGGCGGGAGGAGGCTATAGGGGAACGTGTCCGCAAACGTCTTCATGGGGCATGAAAACCGTGTCAGATGATGTATTCGAGAGATATGCCGATGACTATGACCGGTGGTTCGATGAGCACCAGGAGGAGTACCTCGCAGAACTCTCCCGCATCCGCCAGATCTTCCCACCACCCGACTCCCGCACAGTTGAAATAGGGGTCGGCTCCGGGCGGTTTGCTGCGCCCCTGGGAGTCAGGATCGGGGTCGAACCGTCGCGAGCCCTCTGCAGGATGGCACACCAGAGAGGGATCGGAGTCATCCGGGGCAGGGTCGAGGATCTCCCGATCAGGACCGAATCCTGTTCTTCCGTGCTCTTCGTCACGGTCATCTGTTTCCTGGATGATCCGAGGGAAATTCACCGAATCCTCTCCCAGGAAGGATTCCTTGTTACCGCCTTCATCGAACGGGAGGGAAAGATACACCGGAAGTATCTCCTGGATGGTAAAAAAGGGCGGTTCCTCTCCCGTGCCCGGTTTCACTCGCAGGAAGAAGTGTGTGCATTCCTCAGTGATACCGGGTTTATCGTGAAGAAGGGAGATGCCAGGGCGGGTTTCTGCGTTATTGCGGCACAAAAGATTTGAGGGTGCGTGTTTGCACATCCAATCAGGTAGGAAAACCACCGTTCCAATACAATTATTTTCACCACATCCACACTATCAGGCATGGAAGGCCTGAATAAAAAGCGGATGTTCATATCGCTCCTGCTCGCGGCTTTTTTCGGGCTTGTCTGCGCGTATGGCACCTCCACAGTGGAGATTGAAGGGTTCACCGCGACCCTGCCCTATCTTACCACGATATTCTACGGACGCCTCCTCATGGGCTTCATGATCGGCCTTGCCGGTGGCGTGGCAATCCTGAAAGGTGAGATGCGGAACGCCGTTATCAGGGGTGCAGCTATTGGCATAATCTCGAGCATCGCCATATCCTTCTATGGCGGCGGATCGATCTTCATCATGGCGGGCATCGTCTATGGGATCATAACAGATGTCGTCGCGACGAAGTTTCAGGAAAAGAGGAATTTTGGGTAACTTCCCTGCCTGGCTTTTTCCCGCACGTGCTTATCGGGCAGGGGTGCCCTAGATCACTGCACTGTATGATACCGGCTCTTTGCAAAAAACAATTGGGAAAAAGCCAGATACAGCGGAATTGACGGCATCTCCCTGGTTTAAAAAAGTGTTTTGATCGTGGCAGCCCGGGAGATCCTGTTCCTCACTTCCTCCTCCGTCGTGTGATCAGTACCATCGCGAGAACCACACCTGCAAGGCCGATATACCCGAGGGGTGCGGTTGTCGGTTCAGGTGAAGGAATTGTCGTCGAGGTGACGGGTACCGTGGACGGGGAGAACTTCTGGATCCTGTTGATCGCCCATTCTGTCACGTACACATTGCCGTCCGAATCGATGGCGATCCCCGTCGGCCCGGAAAACTGCCCTGCCTCATCCCCTGTGGATCCCCATGCCGCGAGGAAGTTGCCCCCGGAATCAAACTTCTGGATGCGGTTGTTGCCCCAGTCGGAGACGTAGACATCGCCCGCTGCATCGACGGCAATATCGATGGGATAGTGGAACTCTCCCTCTCCGTCGCCCGGACCGCCCCAGTCAAGGAGGAATGTTCCGGAAGAGTCGAACTTCTGTGTCCGGTTGTTCTGGGTGTCGGCAACGTAGATGCTCCCGTCGGGTCCTGCCGCGACAGCCTCGGCATAGCTGAACTCACCAGCCCCGGTGCCCTCCGATCCCCAGGCCGTCAAAAAAATACCATCAGGGTCGAATTTCTGGATCCGGAAGTTCGCAAAATCGGTCACGTACACGTTGCCCGAGCTATCGACCGTTACATCGGTTGGGAAGTTGAACTCACCGGAACCCGAGCCAATAGTCCCCCAGAGGTACAGGAACTCCCCGTTCTCATCAAAGACCTGGATCCGGTGGTTGTAGTTGTCCACGACATATACATTCCCGGACGGATGGATTGCGATACCGGTCGGGTGGTTCAGCTCGCCGCCCTCGTCGTA
>DAWO01000130.1:660-3535 GCA_002509485.1 Methanolinea sp. UBA477 | reverse complement strand
GTTCTTGTCCTTTTTATCCCGGCTCCTTCCCTGTCGAACGCACTGGGACTTGGCATGCTCTTCTTCTTCGGAGGCTTCATCGCCGGCCTCTTTCGTGAAGGGAAAATACAGGATGGGATCCAACGCGGGGCAATTGTCGGTGCAATTATCAGCTTTTTTAGTGCCATAATAATACCGGGAAATTCAAATTTCCCGATAGATTTTGTTTTCATCGCATTCATCCTGGTACCAGGCAATATCATCGGTGGAATTATGGGAATTTCTCTCAGGGACACATTGATGAACGTATTTGACAGGGAAAAGAGAAAGGTGAAAGGAGAAAAACAGTATCTTGTAAAATTTTTGGGAATCTGTATAAGTTCCGCGATAACACTCGCTCCACTGGTTCTTGGACTGTACCTGGGATACGGGCTTATGCTCGATAAAATCTGGCCAGTAGTCATAATCTGCTCGATAATCGGAGGATTCGTTGCGGGGATCATCTCCGAGCACGGCCTCATTGGCGGGCTGCGGGCAAGTATTTTATCCGCACTCGTCGTGTATTTCGTTCTTTTTTGTACCTATGTTCTCCTTCCGTACGCTACGGGTGAGGGCTTTCATGACGGCACAGGATTTGCCATGCTTGCGTTAATTTTTATCGGTGGACTATTGATTGTGTTCTATCCGATCGGCGGAGTAATCGGGGCGTATCAAAAATCGCTGATTGTCCGGCCTGGTGGAGATTAGTCAGGAATTTGGAAAAAATTCATGAAGGAAATCCTGGATTGTACCAGCGGTTTCCTCACATGAAAGGAGATAAAAAACGCCCGGGAATTTTTCAAAATGCATACAAGCTGAGCAGAATACCTCTGAAACAGCTGGATGACCGAATTTCAGAGGTTTGCTGGTTTTTTCGAATGTGGAGGAATCAACATCGTTTTCTCATGTACGAAAATCCAGCGCCCGGTTCTCCTTCACATGGGTTGGAAGGTGGGGTCTTTTCCAAGGAGCACAATACCCGGGTGGTATCCCGTCCACATCCCGGATACGTTTTTTTCCTCCAACTCTATTTTCGCAAACCATAATTCCCACCAGAATCAATACCTCTCCATGAAGATCCCCCATCTCATCCTCATATCACTCGCAATTGCCGCACTGGTCCTCGCCGCCGGCTGCACGGACCGGGAAGCAGCACCCGAAAAGACAGCGATGGAGATGACGGCCGAAGAGCTGGTCACTTCCATCGATGCAGGACTCATGGAGCTCCGGGGAGCCGTTGGTGAAAACGCCCAGGCCCTCGCGGTGACCGGGCTCTCCGGGCCCGGGGCCGAAGAGGTCCTCGGAGAGACCCTGCTGGACTACCCCTGGGCAGTCTCCTCGCTCGTCATCACGAAGGAGGGTGTCGTCGTCGCCGCCGCACCGAAGAACTACGAGGAGATCATCGGGATGGACCTCTCCTACCAGCCGCAGGTGCAGAAGGCGAACACCGAGCAGGTGCCGATCGTCTCCGACGTCTTCGTGATGGCCGAAGGGTTCACCGGGATCTCGCAGAGCCAGCCTGTCTTCTCGGCCAGGGGGGATTACCTCGGCTACACCGATATCACCTACAAGCCAGAAGACCTCCTCGAGCGGTGTATCGCACCGGTGATCACCGGGACGGACTACGACGTCTGGGTCGCACAGGCCGACGGGACGGTCATCTACGACACGACGAAGGAAGAGATCGGGAAGAACCTCCTCTCCGACCCCGCCTATGCCGACCCGGCCCTCCAGGAGTTTTTCGGGCGGATCCTGGCCGAGCCTTCCGGTTCCGGGGAATACACATTCTGGGATAAGAACTGGAACAGGAACGTCACCAAGACCGCCGCCTGGGAGACCGCAGGCATCGATTCTGCCGAATGGCGGGTCGTCGTGACCCGGGTGGAAGGACAGGGCACGGCCGTCCCGGAAACGACCGGAGACGGCAGCGCGACAGCAGGTGTTCCTGCCACCTCCAGCGGGATCGACACCCGCTACTCCGGGCTGGAACAGTTCGTCACTGATGCCGCCGCATATGCCCGGGAACACGGAAGAGAGGCGGCCCTGAAGGAGTTCAATGATCCGGACGGGGCGTTCATCGACGGGGAACTCTACATCTTCGCCTACGAGATGGACGGGACCGTCATCGCACTCCCCTACCAGCCGGGCCTGATCGGCGCTGAGCGGACGGGAGTCACCGACGCAAACGGCGTCGAGTTCATCGACGCGATGATCGGGATCGCACGGGACGGCGGAGGATCGGTCTACTACATCTATCCAAACCCCGAAGCGGACCTCCGTGACCAGTTCAAGCTCTCGTACGTCGTGCCCGTAGACGACGACTGGTTCGTCGGTGCCGGGATTTACCTGCCCGAGATCCCTGCAGGGTTCGATGATTCCGAACGCGACCATCTCGTAAAACGGGTGAAGGATGCCCGTGATTACGCACAGAAAGTCGGGAAGGAGCAGGCGGTCGCAGACTTCAACGACCTCTCCGGCGACTATGCCGACGGGAGCAGGTACATCTTCGCCTACGACTACCAGGGAACCTGTCTCGCACTCCCGTTCCAGCCCGAGTACATCGGGACGAACAGGATGGACTTTGCCGACACCTATGGCGTCGAGGTCGTCAAGTGGGAGATCGCGACCGCACAGCGTGGCGGCGGGTTCGTCTATGTCCAGTACTTCAACCCCGACACAGGAGAACCCGGGATGAAGCTCTGCTATGTCTCACCCGTTGACGGCGAATGGTTCGTCGGGTCAGGGATGTACACGGAAGCGGTTGAATAGGGACGATTCCTTTTTTTCAAGGGCTCCTGCCCGAATCGCACGAAGCAGATGACCGGGCGACCCGGAGACGGGGAACCAGATGATCAGG
>DAWO01000130.1:0-596 GCA_002509485.1 Methanolinea sp. UBA477 | reverse complement strand
TGATCAGGCAACTAGCACCAGGAGATGAGGAACCGGATGATCGGGGCTTGTCATCGTAATCCGGACTACATCAGAACAGGCAGGCTGTACCGAACATGGAAGATGCATGAGCAGCGGACGGCCTTGGCTTTCCAGGAGATCTCACAAGAAAACAAGACGTCCCGGCCGGGATTCGAACCCGGGTCGGAAGCTCCGGAGGCTCCCAGGATATCCACTACCCTACCGAGACAACCCGTATGCCACTCTCCCCGACCGTGAAGGGACAAACCCGTTCGTGCCGGGAGAAGGACATATTCCATTATAATAACGCGACGTATCCTAAAAAAGGATTTGGAACGCTCGTGAAAAATTCCCTCTACTGATTGGCAATCTCTCCCCAGGATCGAATTACACAGCATCAAATCCCCTTATGATGTTCATCCAGAGGATGAGGACCGGCACTATCTCCAGTCGCCCTATCCACATCACGAAGATGAAGAGCCATTTTCCCCGGGGTTTTTCACCGGACCATCCCGGGGATTGTGGGATTCGGTTCGGTATCGTCTCATGGGAGCCGTCACCCGACCGTTTCTCCTATGCCTATAAAACCCCGGAAC
>DAWO01000089.1 GCA_002509485.1 Methanolinea sp. UBA477 | reverse complement strand
CCTGAACCGGGCCTCGATATCGTCGTCGATGCTGATCGTCATCACTCCCATACAGGTAAATAGATTCACCGTATATTTAAATATCTACAAAATGTAAATACATTTTTTGAAGACCCGATAATCTACGGGATTTGATGGTTTAAGAGAGAGAATTCTGTTTTTCCCCTGTTGGAAAAGCGACGATGCAGCAAGAACGGGGAGGAGATATGTGAAAGGTGATGGAGAGGCCGATTCCGCTCCTGGAAAAGATTATCTCCTTCTCCCTGCCGCCAGGCCGAGCGAGACCGCTGCACCCAGAACCACGGTGAGCATCTCCATTCCCGCCCTGGTTGGTGCGGTCGTTGCCGGTGCGGTCGTGGCAGGGGTGACCGTCTGGGTCACCGTCGTTTCGGGCGGTGCGGGAGCGAGGAGGGCATAGACACCGGCGGCAGGGATAAAGATCTGCAGCTCTCCGCTCACCATTTCTGCCGGCATGGGGGACCAGCTGCTCCCCGAGTATGAATAGACCTGCAGGTCTGCTACCGGGATTCCCACGGGTACTGTGAACGCGAGGGTTGCAGCCGGATCAAACACCAGGTCGTTCGGCATGACGCTGTACGGGCCTGCCACCACCCGCATGCCTTCCGGCACATCCTGCGGGGAGACCGCGACGAGTCCCACGAAGTCCGCACCGAACGCCCGGACGCGGGCCTTCCCGTCGGCCGATGCGAAATCCTTCCAGGCCTGTGTCGCCGTCGGGGTAATGCTCACGGTCGCGGTTGGACCTGTGCTTCCTGATGATGGGCTACCCGCCGTCTGCCCGCCTACCGTGACGGTCTTGTAGAGTGCCTGGGCTCCGTCGACCAGCGCGATGATGGTGATGGTCCCTTCCGGCATCCCCTCGACCACGAAGGTGATCTCGGAGTCGTCGGCACCCTCCTTGACACCGCTCACCTGGAGCTTTGCCTGCACAACCCTTACCGTCGGGAGCGAGACGCCGCTTAAGCGGAAGTAGTCGTAGGTGCCCCGGGTGATGTCGTACTCCTTTGTGGTCGAGTAGTGGCCGTCGACGGATCTCCCCGAGACCGCGACGATGGTGTCGCCCTTCATCACCTCGAGCCGGTTCTCGGATGTCCCGTCGAGCGTTGCCGTGACGGTGCCGCCGTTCAAGGCAAACGGCATCGAAAACTGGCTCATCTGGACAGAAAACCCGGAGTTCGGCTGCACCTCGAAGGACGAGTCGATGAGGAGGTCGAACCGTGATCCGTCGGCAAGGCCGGTGATCGTGATATAGATGGGGTGGCCGTTTGCGATGCTGTCCGGCCGCTCGGTGATGGTGACCGCCGATGCGGGGAGTGCGACGAGGATGAGGATGAGCGGGATTGCGTATCGTATGTACATGGAGTATTCCTCTATACGTGAGAATCTCCGACAGAGGCGATAAAGGTGATCCGGATTGAAGGATCATGTATCCTCATTTTACAAGGATGACTTGATGCAATTTCTCTGAAATGGTATACATCTTTTGATCCGCGGTCAACAGCGGTGCATCTACAGAGTCTGATGCTGCCAGGAAAAGGGCGTCATACATCGTCACAGGGGTGTTGCATGCGATGGAATATGCCGGTTCCAGAATGGTGTGCATCGGAACGATCGTGCAGGTATCGGTGATAAACCGGATACTGTCGGTATATTGCTCCCGGACTTCATCGGGATCAAAACCTCCATGAAGCACCCTCTTCCACGCCACATGTCCCACCTCTGCATAGGCAAGATCGATAGTGATGCAGTGGTAATCCAGCGTGGTATCGATCGCCTTCTCCGTGATCTCTTCAGGGAGGAAAAGGGCCGCAATAACGCTCGAATCGAGCACCGCCGCCTCACGCATCCCGGTCCTCCCGTATCAGCCCGGCTGCAGGCACACCTTTTTTTCCGGTATTTGCCCTTTCCCGGGCCCGTTCAAGGAGTTTTTGCTTGTGCTTTTCCCTCACCGTATCTTCTACCAGGCGCCGGATCTCTTCCTGCCAGGGTTCGTCGTCCATCTCCTCCATCATCTTTTTTGTAGTATCGTCGATCCGGATGCTGTATACCAATGTTGGCATAATAAATTGTTTACAATTATTGTTTATAAATAATTTGGATAGAATATGAAAACGATGAAATTCCCGCGATAAAAAACATACGGGGCAGGAAACTGCCTGGACACATCAGTTCATCTCCTGCGCTTCCTGCCCCCGGCCATCCGGATCTTCTGGTCTGTGCCGGCAAGGATGTCGCGTTTCCGGAGAACTGACACGACAGATGATACGATCTCTTCATCCAGTCCGATCCTGACCGCGGTTCCGTCTTCCTGGTCTGTAACCACTATGCCGTTAAGAGACGCTGCCAGTGTAGCAACGTCCGTACTGGTTACCTGCTCAATTTCCTGGACGATGAGGGAGATCAGGAGGGCTGTACTGGCAAGGCGCTCCTCAAGGGAGTCCAGCAGATCATCCGGCACCGAGAGTTCATCCAAAAAGTCAAGTATCTCCCCGGAATCGCATGTGATATGGATCAGGGGATCGGCGACAACCATGTGGATAAGCCTGAAATCGCGGTCATGTATCCTTGTCAACCCCATTTCCCCGTCCAGCTCGATGGGGGGGAAGATCGAGAGATTGAGAGATGTGCGGAGTGATCCTGCGGGAGTGATCTGTTCCAGCCTGAATCCGTCCGGTTCTTCATGTACCACCCCATTCTGGGCCAGGGTGAGAAGTGCCAGTGAATGTGCGGCAGAGTCGATGAGATTACTGCTCGTAGTATCATCTCCCAGCTCACCATCGGTTTCGGCGATGAGATTGACGATGTCGTCCACCAGCTCGTCACGCGTGGACACGAGATCGCCTGCGGCATTCTCTTCCATTATCTTCTGTGAAATGTCCCGGACATTCTGGTGGTATTCACCGGCTTTCCCGAACCAGAATGAATCCGCATCCTCCCCATTCTCCTGACACCGGGCGGCCTCTGCGCCGAGCCATGAGATCACCTGGTCAAGGGTTCCGGAGAGCCACGCGTCATCATATGTGACCATCTGGACCTCCTTCCGGCATGGGCAGTCATTCTTTTTCAAAAAGGCAACAAATGCAGTGGCGTCTTCTGACGACTCGAATATGACCCGCTCTTCAAGGACCATGTATATCTAATGGAGGAGCATGGTTAAAATCGATGCGGGTTTCTCTCCAAACCCCCCCGGGTTCATCACGGGTCTGCCAGAATATTTTGTGTCGTTCCCGGGTCACTGACGATATTCCCAACCGCAAGGAGACTGTTGCGTCTCCCGGACCTTCACGATATCCCGAAAGGCCACGAGAATGTCCCTGTCATAGTGCAGGATCCGACAGGTCCGCTGCCGGTCGAGAGCGGTGTAAGCGGGGTTCCAGTGATGAAGTTCCACAATCACGGCGCCTGGCAACAATAATTAACTATGGCGCACTATAATTAACCATGGCAAAGACGACCGTCCAGCTCCGGCCGGAGACAAAAGAGAAACTGGATGACCTGAAGCTTCATCCGCGGGAGACGTATGATGATCTCATCAACAGGCTGGCTGATGCAGCGTACGATGATGAAGCACTCTCTGATGTGGAGGTTGAAGATATCAGGGCAAGCGAGAGAGATATCAAGGCGGGTCGCGTCCGAAGCCTGCGGGAGATCATGAAGGATCTTGGAGATGACCAGGTGATCCGTTCCCTGGTGGAATGATGGCTTACCGGGTTATGTTCACCCATAGGGCCGAAAAAGCGTTTGCAGCACTGCCAAGGACGGCACGCATCGGGATTGCGATTGCACTGGAGAAGTATGCAGCGAATCCATTTCACCGTCACGATGTGAAGAAAGTGAAGGGGTGTCCGCCCGAAAAGCCACGCTACCGCATCAGGGTTGGCGAATTTCGGGCGACGTTCCGGATAATCCGGGACCAGCTGGTCATCTCTGTCGTGGCAGTCGGAAAAAAGAAAAATTTTGAATATTGACGTGCAGGGAGAAGACCTGCGTGATCTCCATTTCATC
Source organism: Methanolinea sp. UBA477 (assembly GCA_002509485.1). Lineage (GTDB taxonomy): Archaea > Halobacteriota > Methanomicrobia > Methanomicrobiales > Methanospirillaceae > SD8. The sequence continues at coordinate 103 of DAWO01000089.1, read as the reverse complement.
GTATACCTGTGAGCTGGGTAACCGATCAACCGAGACAAAAAGGGCGGTGATAGATCAACAATTCTTCCCGGTGCTGGAAAAAAATGGCACATTGTGGAACATA
>DAWO01000129.1:735-5471 GCA_002509485.1 Methanolinea sp. UBA477 | reverse complement strand
AGTTATAGAGGGCGGACCCGAAGGCCACCGTGCCGTTGGTCGCATCGAGACGCCAGCCCTCGTTGTAGGCCTTCTCGTTCATGCCCTTGACCAGCTTGTTGACCTTGTCGATGACCTTGCCGAGCCGGATCTGCATCTCCATCTCGTCAACTTTCAGTTCGTTGATCAGCCTGTCCACCTTGTTGATGAAGAGGACCGGACGGACACCCTCCTTCAGGGCCTGGCGGAGGACCGTCTCGGTCTGGGGCATGGTTCCTTCCACGGCATCCACAAGCACCACCGCACCGTCGACCGCTCTCATCGCCCTCGTCACGTCACCGCCGAAGTCGACATGGCCAGGGGTGTCGATCATGTTGATCAGGAAGTCGTTGTCACCGTATTCGTGGACCATCGAGACGTTTGACGAATCGATGGTGATCCCTCTGGCCTGTTCCTCCTCGTCCGAATCCATGAAGAGCTGCCTGCCTGCAAGCTCCTCGCTGATGATCCCTGCACCGGCCAGGAGGTTGTCAGAAAGGGTGGTCTTCCCGTGGTCGATATGTGCCACGATCCCAATGTTCCGGATGTGCACCGGATCATTCATCAGCTCAGTTACTCTCTCAATTGATTTTTTGCCACGAGCCATAATTCACCATAAAAAAGTTAATTTATCGAGCGGATTTTGCAATTCTCTCGCGTTCTTCTTTCTTGTTCACCGAGTAGGTCTTTACATCCCCTTTGGATGCCGCAATCAGCTCGTCCGCCAGGCATACGGCGACGGGTTTCTTGCTCTTGTGCGCCGCCTTCTTCACCGCATCTGATATGAAAACCAGCGAGGAATTGACCCTGCGTAACGGGGCGGTATCGACCGACTTGGGGACGTTGATCCCACCGTATTTCAGTCGGACCGTCTCCTCCCTGGGACCGGTGTTGGCAAGTGCCTCGACAAGGACCTGGACGGGATTCTTCTTGGTCTTTTTATGTATTATTTCGAAGGAGTCTCTCACGATCCGCGTTGCAAGCTGTTTATTTCCTGTATTGACCTCGGTCTGCATCAGCCGGTTGATCAGGCGCTCCACTATGAGCATGTTTGCCTTGTTAAATTCCTGGCGGGTAAATTTACCAGTTGAATGGGGGACGATTACCGGGTTCAAGCTGATATAACGGACGAGACCCGGGTCGGTTATCTGCACCTCTCCAAGATCCCACCTGTTGAAGAGCAGCCGTTGAGTAACCTCTGTTTCTGCCATTGACATCACCTGCGTGGCTTCTCCTTGCGCCCGGTAACCATTTCGTGGAGAGATACGTTGTTCACCTTCGTCACAACGTACCTGACACCCGGGATATCTCCCATCGAACGGCCAAGCCTTCCCCCGATCCCTTCGATCTCCACCTCGTCGTGCTCATCGATGAAGTTGATCGCACCGTCGCCGACTGCAAAGGCTGTCACCTGGCGGCCGTTCTTGATCAGCTGCACTCGGACGCATTTGCGTATGGCCGAGTTGGGCTGTTTCGCTTCAACACCAATCTTTTCCAGTACTATTCCTCGTGCCTGCGGCGCACCTTCCAGCGGGTCGGATTTTACATTTAAGCCACCCTGTCTCCTTACAAAGGACGGATCGCTCCACCGGAATTTTTTTGCGTCGCGAAGCAGTTTTCTCGCGGCAAATTTACCCTTACCCATGAAATACCCTCATAAATTACATTTCAGTCATTGTGGAGTTGACTCACTGAGATATACATAAACGCGCGTAACGAATTTATACATATTGGAATTCTCCACGTTTGCTTCTATACATAAGACGGCATTGATAATAATATTATATGCCGATCCATCGTACTCTTACTGATGAAATCCCGGATTTACAAGGATGTCCATTTTGATGCAAGTCATCGGCTTCTCCATTACCAGGGGAAGTGCGCCAATCTCCACGGTCACCGGTGGCGGGCGGAGGTCTGGATGGAAGGAGACGTCGATGAAGATACCATGATACTTATCGATTATAATACCATTAAAACGATCATCGAACGATTCGATCACCAGATCATCCTGAACAGGGACGATCCCATGGTCCCGTGCATCGAGCAGTTCCAGACGGTCGTAACAACCCCGGGTGATCCCACGAGCGAGCTTCTTGCACAGGTAATCCGTGACGATCTTGACCGCGAATGCGGGCACCTGGGAATATCGGCACGCACGGTGGCTGTACGGGTATGGGAATCACATGGATGTTACGCCGAGATAGGAAATGCGGATCTGTGAGATATTCCGGAGTATACAGGGAGAGGGAAAGAACCAGGGGCGTCCCTGTACATTCATCCGCTTTGCAGGGTGCAATCTCAGGTGCAGCTGGTGCGATACCCCCGCATCCCGGGAGGGGGGTCTTGAATGCTCATTAAAAGAGGTGCTGGAGACCGTCCGCAGCTTCAGGGGCACCTACGTCTGCATCACTGGCGGGGAGCCGCTCCTCCAGGGAGAGGATGTGACCATGGTGGGTCGTGCATTGCAGGAGACAGGGTACATGATAGATATCGAGACAAACGGCACGATCGATTTCCGCCCCTTCCAGCATTTTGCCTCGATCTGCATGGATGTGAAGTGTCCGTCGTCTGGAGAGAGGAGCGACCTCTCCCTCCTCTCCCACATCACGGGAGATGACAGCGTGAAATTCGTCGTGGAAGGTATTCCCGACTGCCATTATGCCGCCGATGTTATCAGGGAACATGATATCCCGGGCGAGATATTCGTATCTCCCGTGCATGGTTCGCCTGCGAGAGAGATCGCATCATTCATACTGGAGAATGATCTTCCTGTACGGCTCCAGCTGCAGTTGCACAGGATACTCGGGGTGAGATGATGAAGGCCGTATGTCTCCTATCAGGAGGGATGGATTCCTCGACACTCGCATACCTGGCCCGTGATATGGGGTTTGACCTGTATGCCCTCCATTTCAATTACGGGCAGAGAACAGAGAGGAGAGAGCGGCTTGCAGCAGCGACGATCGCCGGTCTTCTCGACGCAGAGGAATTCCTCGAGGTAGATCTGGGATATCTCTCGCGTATCGGGGCGAGCAGCCTCACCGATCATTCGATGGTTGTCGACGGGTTCGGGGAGGGTGACGGAATACCAAATACCTATGTCCCGTTCAGGAATGCCAACCTGCTCGCCATTGCAACAAGTTTTGCAGAGGCACGCGGGGCAGAGGCGATCTTCATCGGTGTCCAGTCACAGGATTACAGCGGGTACCCCGACTGCCGTCCCGCTTTCATCGAGGCCTTCCAGAAGGCCGTGGATCTGGGGACAAAAGACGATACACGCATCACGATCAGGGCGCCGTTCATCGATATGAGCAAGAGCGATATCATCAGGAAAGGCCTGGAACTGGGAGTTCCCTACCAGCACACCTGGTCCTGCTACAGGAACGAAGAACGTGCGTGCGGTGAATGCGGCGCATGCCATTACCGGAGGGAGGCGTTTTCCAGGCTGGGGCTTTCCGATCCAATCCAATACGAGAAGGAGTAAAAAAATGGAAATTTACCATGGAAACAGGCTCGTTGTTGAGAAGAAGGCCTATCAACTGCCGAATGGGAAAGAGGTCGAGAGGATCGTCGTGCGGCCCGGCCACGCCGTCGCGATTCTCCCTGTCAGACGCGACTCATCCTGTTACCTGCTGAAGCAATACCGTTTCGCAATCGGTGAATATATCTGCGAAGCCCCTGCGGGGACCCTGAATCCCGGGGAGAGCCCGAGAGATGCAGCGCACCGCGAGCTGATTGAAGAGACGGGTTTCCAGGCTGATGTGCTCGTGGAGAGGGGTTTTATCTATACCACACCCGGGTTCACCGACGAGAAGATCTACCTCTTCGAGGCACACAACCTCACTCCTTCATGCGAATTTGAAAAGGACGATGACGAGATCATCGAGGTCGTAACAGTGAGCTTCTCTGACCTGCGGGGCATGATAAAAGACGGCCGGATCTCGGATGCAAAGACGATATGCCTCGTCGAACGCTGCACCGGCGATTGAGATGCTAAAACCGGTTCTATTCGCTCTTCTCTTTCTGATCAGCCTGTCGATTGCTGCCGGGTGTATCCAGGGCCCGCGGGAAGATGCCCGGTTCTCTGTCAGCGATTCAGGCGCACTCTCCCTCTCCTGTGGTGAATGCACCGTGTCTGAAGAGGAGGCAACGCAGGTCTCGAATATCTCTGTCAGCAGGGTTGTCCTGCACACGGGTTCAGGAGATGTATACGGGCTGCTTGCCGCACCTGATGACCCGGTTGCAGGATTTGTTCTTGCTCCGGGGGCCGGTGTCAGGAAGGAGATGCATTCCAACCGATCCATAACCTATGCACGGGCAGGGTATGCGTTTCTCGTCCTCGACCTCCGGGGCAATGGCGGTGAGACGGCTGGATATCCATTCAGCGTTGACCGGGATTTCCAGCGTTTCAGGGAGGGGGACTGGCCACAGTATTACCTTTCGATATGCGATCTCATCCATGCGGGGGAGTATCTGAAAGAGAGGTACGGGATACCGGTATATGCTGCAGGCTCCAGCAACGGCGGAAGATATGCTGCCATCGCGACGGCACTCGATCCCGTCTTCTCCGGGTATATCGGCGTTTCCACGTCGGGGTTTGGCCTTGCAGGCAACCAGTATTCCGGAGATGCCCGCCTCTTCCTGCTCAGTATCGACCCCGAGCTCTACATGGAGAGGATCTCGCCGAAGAGCTCCTGGATATTCCATTCCCGCTCGGA
>DAWO01000129.1:0-721 GCA_002509485.1 Methanolinea sp. UBA477 | reverse complement strand
TCCCACGGTCTCTGCGGCGAGGTTGACGAAAAGATCATCGATGAATGTGCTCAAATTTATGGCGTTCGGAGCTGAAGAGGTACAAGCTTTCAACAGCGGAGAATTATGCTCATGACCGAGACAGTGGAGATGGACGATGCGCGAAAGCGCTACGAATTCAAGAAAACCCTTGAAAAACTGGAGTCAAAACAGGGGAGCGGGACAGAACTCATCACGATCTACATACCCCCAGACAAGCAGATCCATGACGTGACAGCCCAGCTTCGTGACGAGTTCGGGCAGTGTTCAAATATCAAGAGCAAGCAGACCAGGACAAACGTCCAGAGCGCCATCTCATCGATCCTCTCCCGTCTCCGCTATTACAAGAACCCGCCCCCAAACGGCATGGCCGTCTTCTGCGGCACGGTCCAGCTTGGTGGTGATCGCACCAGCCTTGACTGTACCATAATCGAGCCACCCGAACCCCTGAACCTCTACATGTACCGGTGCAGTTCCAACTTCGAGCTCGAGCCGCTCCGCGAGATGCTCGAGGAGAAGAACATCTACGGGCTCCTGGTCCTTGACCGGAGAGAGGCATACTGGGGGTTCCTCCGCGGCAACCGTATCGAACCGGTGGGGGGTGTCACATCCACCGTCCCCGGAAAACAGCGAAAGGGTGGCCAGTCGAGCGTCCGTTTCCAGCGCCTCCGTGAGATCGCCATCAACGAATTCTATACAAAGA
>DAWO01000107.1 GCA_002509485.1 Methanolinea sp. UBA477 | reverse complement strand
GGCTGCACTCGGCCCCTGCCGGCTGTGTATGGCGGGTCCCCGCTCCGCATCACCGGCCGGATGGCCGGGCATGCTCCATGGGGGACCGGTCGTTTACTTCTTTATTGTATAATATGTATGTGATCCTGAACCTTTCTTCTCGGCAAGACCAAGCTTTCTCAGTTTTTCGATTCTTCTGAGGACCGTGTTTTTGGAGATCTTCAGTCTCGCTGCGATCTCTCCGCTCTTCATTGGAACATTTATCATTTTGAGGATCTCATTGTCCGTATCATCAATTGATGAAGATAACACTTTTTTGAATATCACGGTAAATGTCGAGGGAGCCGCCTTAAATTCAACCGAACACATCGGATGGTTCTCAACCTCCTCTTCGATCATCTTTATCCCAAATCCGTATCTTTCGATGTAGCCCGAATCATACAAAAGATTCGATAATGACGGGTTTCTCGGGATATGTTCGGGGTCTTTGATATCCACGCCGGGCATGAGGCCGCCGGGATTTTTTATCTTGAACCTGTCGGGATATACGAGAATATTCACATCGGCGCCGATCGTATAGTTCCGATGGCAGACGGCGTTTATGAGTGCTTCACGAATTGCCCGCGGAGGGTATTCCTCGACTTTTATTCTTCTTGTCCCTGCGACTACATCGATCTTTTTGATCTCTTTCATCAGGTTTTCGTATGCCTCTTCGATAACCTTCCACACCGGCCCTTCATACTCTTCGCTCCATACGGGCCCGTCTTCACTCATGCCCACCCTTCTTATCTTCGCACAGGCGATGTTCTCGGTGGCGTCTGTGAAGAACAATATTCCTGCGTTTGTGAGTTTGTCGTTTTTTATAGCCCCGGCACTTCTGAGGTATCTGGATCGGTTGTCGTCTGCGATTGTTTTCCCTCTTGTCTCCTTCACCCTCTCAAAGAACCAGTCGATATAGTCCGGCCGGGCGTCTTCCTTTGGGAGCATGGGGATCTCGTCCCAGTTGATAGTTCCCATCTCTGATGAGAGCATTACAATCTCCTGGAGTGAGAGGGGTCTGACTCCTGTGCCTGTCCTGATATACACGATTCCGCCAATCGAGCAGAGGTTGGAACTTTTGTCGATGGTGATTACAAGGAGATCTTTGTTATCTACCGATATTTTCTGTGTCTTTATTGTCGGCGGGGGTATTATCGACTGAACTGAGCTTGTAACCTTCTCGATTGCGTCTTTTACATCTGTACCGACGATCTTTCCTGTATCTGATACTCCGACGATTATCTTTCCGCCGTCAGAGTTGGCAAAGGCGGAGATTTCATGGTGGATGTTCTTTCCTGCCGATTCCTTGAATTCAAGGACTTCAGATTCTCCGGATTGTATCAGGTAGATGAACTCCTCCAGGTCCATGGTTACTGTTGCATCATATTTGTAGAAAAATGTAACGGTAGTTGAATTACTGTTCCATTTTTAGTGTGAACAGTAGTGAACGGTAGATTGTGTGAGGAATGAATTCTCTCTTGTAACTGGTCAGCCCCCTCTCTCCTGGCCCTTCCTCAAATCACATCACAAACTACTTTTTTCCAGGAAATACGCCATTATGACCGGCAGATCCGTATATAATACGAGGGAAACAGATATTGAGGGCATAATAACATGAAACGTGACGAGATCCTTGCACTGGCAGAGCAGAACCCTGAAGCACTCGTCACGATCATCCAACGCCAGGAAGAGACAATTCAGCGTCTTGAAGAGACGGTGAGACGACTTTGAAGCCACGGATCGCTGAACTTGAATGGCAACTCACTATGAACAGTCAGAACAGTGGCCGTCCCCTTTCCACTGATGGATTCAAACGACCACAAACCAAGCGGAAAAAGACCGGTAAACGTCCTGGCGGTCGCCGGCTGGCGGCTTGTTGTTCTTCCGGATAACCCGGTGGTGCCTGGCGGGTGATGATTCAGATATCGATCTCCTGGTGGTAATAAAATCAAAAGACTATCGTATCCGGCCCCAGCTGATCAGGCATGCCTGTGATATATTCCTCGAAAACCGGGCGAGGCGCTCAATGCCCTGGTCAAACGGTTTACCAAACCACCAGGGGTTCTGGCTCTCCAGGGCAATCCTGATCCTCCGGCCCATGTTGAGGATATAGTCGACGATTTAATGTGAATTTATCGATTATAATCGACAAAATACTGTGATCCTCCCTGCCCCCTGTCAACTACAGGAGGATCTTTTCCGTCCAGTCGAAAGGACGTGCGGACAAGTATTTATAGTGAGTCAGGGAAGGATCATACATACGAATCATGCCAGTTCAGAAGCGTTACCGGGCCGTTATCAGGCAGTTTGTGCATCTGGCGCACGAGAGGTACCCTCACGAGATCGAAACGATCATCCTCTATGGATCGGTGGCACGGGGAGATGCAGGTCCGGATTCAGATATCGATCTGCTGGTGCTCTGGAAGGGCGATGACCGGGAGGGATGGCGTGCAATGACCGGTATTGCATTTGATGTCATGATTGCGACAGGAGAGTCACATATCAGTCAAAGTGATGGGTGCAGACACCTTTTCCGGATCTTNNGGTGCAGCTTGAGTACCTGGTAGCAGGAGGGTAGTACAATGATGCAGTCAACCGTGCATATTACGCAATGTTTTATTCAGCACGGGCACTTTTAGCGAGCCGTAATATCCACCCCAGGGGTCACAAGGGTTTGATTCTCCAGTTTGGGCTTGAATTTGTTAAAACCGGATTCATTGAAGATATGTATGGCCGGATGCTGTCCCATGCGAAAGAGCGAAGGGAAACCGCAGATTATAACATCGAATCCAAAATAACTGCAGAAGAAGCCGAATCGATTGTGGACGATGCCAGGAATTTTATCTGGCGGATTGATAAAGCTTTTTAACGAAATGAGGTGAAGATGCCCAAACTCTGCTTCACCGATCCCGGGCTGGCCTCCCACCTTGCAGGAATACCAGACCCGGATAATCTCTGCTATCATTCATTGAAAGGAGCTCTCTTTGAATCCCTGATTATTGCTGAATTCCTTAAATACCGGTTCAATAAGGCCAGCGAATTACTTCTGGCGCGATCAACACGGGCATGAGATAGACTGTATCATCGAATACCAGGGAAGAGACCTTAATCCCGGTCGAGATGAAGGCAGGGAGGACAGCAAATAAAGATTACTTTAAAGACATTACCTACTGGAATACATTATCCGGAAACACCGCGGACCGGTCATTCGTGGTGCATGGCGGGAATCAGTCACAGCAGCGCCCTGCCGGTCGCCTTGTTGGATACGAAAACCTCGACCCGGTTCTCGAATACCTTGTGTGAGGTGCCGGGGCGATAATGCATCCTTTTCGGCACTTTCCAGGAGATTTACACGTGTTCATTCAGCACGGTCATATTCCAACATCCTCTATTGGAAATGCCACACGGATAACCTGGAACATGTCCGGCAGCGTTTCCCGGGAATGAGTACAGCTCTGGCGGAAACGCATGAACCTTACTGCAGCCTGTTGATACGCCGGAATATGCCAGGATCAATCCCCTCCTCCCCCCCGCTCATCACGATTCCCGCTTTAGAAAAATTTATTGACATACTATCCCAATAGGGTATAATGTGGATAAAAAAATCTATCTCACCCCCCAGGAGCAGGAACTGTTCCGGGTAATCTCATC
>DAWO01000136.1 GCA_002509485.1 Methanolinea sp. UBA477 | reverse complement strand
TCGCCGTCCCACTGACCAATCCTCCTCTGCCGATGGGTGACCGTCCCGAATTCCTGTATACCCAGCCGGTCCGAGACACTCCGATCCATCTCGGTCGAAAACGGGCCCTCCCCAACCCGGGTGGGATATGCCTTGAAGACAACCACGACATCATCGATGCGTGTCGGCCCTACGCCGTTATCTGCAGCGATCTGTGAAGCCGAGGTATCTTTGCTCGTGACAAACGGATATGTCCCGTAATAGAGAGATATCCCGAAACCCTGGGTCCCCTCGAGAAGAACGTTTTCTCCCCGTTTTATGGCGGTGTTGAGTTCCATCGGAACGTCTGTCAGGTACCTGGACAATTCCGGCAGGTCTTTCGCCTGCCGGGCTGTTCTCAGGACACGGTCTGAATTGGCGGGTCCGCAGCCGCTCCCGGTGCTTCCTATGGTCTTTGCAAGGTGATCACTGGACTTGTCCCTGGCGATGTGCTCCTCATCGATTATCGAACAGCGGCTGTCGATAAAAATCCTGTCGCCGACTCCAAGCATCTCCACCTCATGTTTGAAAACCCTTGGATCGACAAGCACACCGGTTCCGATCATGAGCCGCGCATCAGGGTACAGGAATCCCGACGGGACCATCCGGACACCGTATTCCTTGTCTCCAACAATAACCGTGTGGCCTGCGTTAGGACCAACACCTCCACGCGAAATTATTGTTGGTCTGTCCTGGTGTGCGATATGGGCGACAATTTTCCCCTTGCCCTCATCGCCAAAGAAGCCGCCAACGATTATTGTACAGGTCATTATGCAACCATCTACTATTGATCAGGGGACGCCATAAAACTATATACCTCATGTCCGGGGTCAGGAATCCTTTCTTTCAAAGATCAAGCCTCATCCTGGTTCTCCTGTCTCGATTGCAGAAGTTTATGGATATTCCTGAAGTACCGCCAGTGGAGGACAAGGTGGACCGCCATCACCAGAAAGAATACCAAACCGGAAACATCGTGGATCTCTCTCCACTCCTGCCGGGAAAGCCCCCAGAAGAATGCCTCCTGGAGAAGTCCCGCACCTCCCCGGTACCCGATCCCCCCCGATGGGAGGATCCAGAGGGTGACCACTCCGGAGAGCATGGTCGGTACAAGCAACACGAGGGCGAGAAGGTCCACGATAGCATTCAGTCGTGCTTTTTTCATGACAACCATTATTGAACATACGATGGATGAGGTAGTGAATTTTCGCCTGTATATATCGGAAAAAGGTTATCCTCTGTGAGAAGATATGAAGCGCTCCATCCGCACGATCGCTTCCTTTAATTCCTTCCTGGAGACGGCATAGGCACAACGCACGTGGTTTTTCCCTCCTTCGCCGAAGACACTGCCGGGGACTACTGCCACATGCTCTTCTTTCAGCAGCGTTTCGGCAAACTCAACATCGTTCATGCCGGTCTTCTCCACGGACGGGAATGCATAAAAAGCACCTTCCGGAAGATGGCAGGAGAGTCCTATCCTGTTCAGGCTGTCGACAAAGACATTCCGTCTCACGCGGTATTCCCTGACCATGCGGTCTTTTTCGTCTTCCCCCTTCCGTATCCCTTCAAGCGCAGCAACCTGGCCCATCACCGGGGCACAGAGCATCACGTACTGGTGTATCTTCAAGGCGGCGTTGCAGATATCCTCGGGTGCGCAGAGATACCCGATTCTCCAACCGGTCATTGCATATGCCTTGGAAAAACCGTTCAGTGTGATCGTGCGCTCGCGGAGATCCCCGACTGTCGCTGCGGCAGTATGACGGCTCTCGTAGGTCAGTTCAGAATATACCTCGTCGCTGATGAGGAGAAGGTCGTGATCGGTGACAATGTCGGCTATCGCCTTCAGATGTTCACGCCTCATCACGGCACCGGTAGGGTTATTTGGAAAATTTATGATGAGAACCTTGCTCCTTGCGGTTATTCTTTCCATGAGAACGTCGGGATTCAGCCGGAAATGGTCCTTCCCGGAGCAGGGAACCGGTACCGGTATCCCTCCGGCGAGGGTAACACAGGGAGAATAGGAGACATAACACGGCTCGGCGACCAGCACCTCGTCACCCGGATCCACGACGGCCCTGACCGCGATATCCAGGCCTTCGGACACTCCGGTGGTGATGATCATCTCCCTGTCGGGATCATATGACAGGCCATAATTTTTCCCAAGAGAATCCGAGATCGCCTCTCTTAACGGCTGTAGACCACGATTTGAGGTGTACGCTGTCCCGCCCTGTTCGATGGAGTATATGCTCGCCTCGCAGATATTCCATGGTGTGCAAAAATCCGGTTCACCGACACCGAGTGAGATGACTTCCTCCATTGTCAGGGCGAGATCAAAAAATTTCCTGATCCCGGAAGGTGGAATTGTCTTCGCCCGTTTTGAAATGAAATCCTTCATCGCTATCCCTCATAATGAGTAGGGGATTCTCTCTTTTGTCTCCCGATCCATGAACGAATGCCCGTACTCCTTATATGTCCTCATGATGATGTGGGTGGCTGTCTCCCGGATTCTGTCCATCGGGGCGATGTACTCGGAGACAAACCGGGCAATCTCCTGCATGTTCCGACCAGTAACCATGAGTTGCAGGTCATAGACACCCGTGACGAGACGAAGTGATTTGACCTGCCTGAACCGGGATAGCCTGTCGGCGATCCTGTCATACCCGTAGTCCCGCTCAGGATTCACTTTCAGATCGATTATTGCTGCGACCTCCCCGTTTCCTGCTTTATCCCAGTCGATAACGGCGGTGTAGTTCCTGATGACGCCTCCCTCCTCGAGGGCTGCGATGCGTGTTTCGATCTCGTCGGGTTCGAGTTCCGCCATCAGGGCCATTTCGTCTCGTGACAAACGGCTGTTATCCTCCAAAATCTGGAGAATGAGAAGGTCTTTTTCGTCCATAGGTATTCACCTGAACAGGGTTTTCACCCACTGGATGTCCATCTGCCCAAGGCCCTGGGCACTCAGGCGCTGGTCATTCTGGATGACATCCCATATCTTAGATGTATTTGCATCAAACCACATCTCTTTTGTCCTTCCATATCGACCACGGCTGACAACCCGCGT
>DAWO01000135.1 GCA_002509485.1 Methanolinea sp. UBA477 | reverse complement strand
AAGAGGGGTGCGATGATGCTGTCTACGAGGTTCTCGCTCAAAGACTCGTACGCCGCAGAGAGAACCTGGCCAGGATCGAGATCTGACGTGCTCCGGCTCACGAGCAGGGAGGCCTGTCTCCTGCCATCGGCCAGGTCCTCCTGAAGCGAGTGGACGACCGAGAAGGCATGCTCCTCCAGGGATCGCCACGCAAAACAGAAATTCAGAAGGAGGGGACCTGCAACAAGGGAGATATACCAGGGGAAGAATTGTTCGAGGCAACCGAAAGGGAGAGAGAAGAGAATGACCGTCAATGCCCACATCAACACTCCAAAAAGACGCTGGATCGAGGGCGGTACCAGTGCGGGGCGCCCCCACCACCCGATGAATCGTCCCACAAGCGCCACGGGATGGAGAGCGGAACGTGGATCACCGATCAGCCTGTCCGCCAGGAGCGCCAGCGGCAGGATAAGAATTCGAGTCCATAGCATCCGGGATTACACCGTGATTCCTTCCGGAAAGTATCTCCGGGTTGTTTGATCTGCGCAACAATGCCGGCAATTGATCATAGGCACGGATGGATCAGCCCGCTTCCTCCCGGAGGATATCTAGATGTTCTTATTCCGGGGAAGGAGATCTGGGATACCCTCCTTGATCGGGTAGGAAACCCCACAGGCATTGCAATACAGACTGCCTTCGAGTATCTCGGATTCATCCTCTTCCACGACGGAGAGATCCAGATCACCCTTGCAGGTCGGACAGCAGAGGATGGGGAGCAGTGATCTCTTCATCGTCTCTCACGTATGTCGATTATCTGGGAGACTTCGGGACCTGTCGAGATCAGGGTTATCGGATACCCGATGTCATCTTCTGCCATCTTCAAAAACTCGCGTGCCTTGTGAGAGAGTTTTTCGTATTCCGTGACTCCGAAACAGTCCTTGTCGACCCGGTCGATACCGGTTATCGCAACCTGCGTACACCCGTTAATCATCGCAGAATAGCGGGCCATTTCGCCGTCCCACTGACCAATCCTCCTCTGCCGATGGGTGACCGTCCCGAATTCCTGTATACCCAGCCGGTCCGAGACACTCCGATCCATCTCGGTCGAAAACGGGCCCTCCCCAACCCGTGTGGGATATGCCTTGAAGACAACCACGACATCATCGATGCGTGTCGGCCCTACGCCGTTATCTGCAGCGATCTGTGAGGCCGAGGTATCTTTGCTCGTGACAAACGGATATGTCCCGTAATAGAGTGATATCCCGAAACCCTGGGTTCCCTCGAGAAGAATGTTTTCTCCCCGTTTTATGGCGGTGTTGAGTTCCATCGGAACGTCTGTCAGGTACCTGGACAATTCCGGCAGGTCTTTCGCCTGCCGGGCTGTTCTCAGGACACGGTCTGAATTGGCGGGTCCACAGCCGCTCCCGGTGCTTCCGATGGTCTTTGCAAGGTAATCACTGGACTTATCCCTGGCGATGTGCTCCTCATCGATTATCGAACAGCGGCTGTCGATAAAAATCCTGTCGCCGACTCCAAGCATCTCCACCTCATGTTTGAAAACCCTCGGATCGACAAGCACACCGGTTCCGATCATGAGCCGCGCATCAGGGTAAACGAATCCCGACGGGACCATCCGGACACCGTATTCCTTGTCTCCAACAATAACCGTGTGGCCTGCGTTTGGACCAACACCTCCACGCGAAATTATTGTTGGTCTGTCCTGGTGTGCGATATGGGCGACAATTTTCCCCTTGCCCTCATCGCCAAAGAAGCCACCAACGATTATTGTACAGGTCATTATGCAACCATCTACTATTGATCAGGGGACGCCATAAAACTATATACCTCATATCAGGGGTCAGGAATCCTTTCTTTCGAAGATCAAGCCTCTTTCTGATTCTCTTGTCTCGATTGCAGAAGTTTATGGACATTCCTGAAATACCGCCAGTGGAGGAGGAGGTGGACAGCCATCACCAGAAAGAATACCAAACCGAAAAGATCATGGATATCTCTCCACTCCTGCCGGGAAAGCCCCCAGAAGTATGTCTCCTGAAGAAGTCCCGCACCTCCACGGTACCCGATCCCCCCCGATGGAAGGATCCAGAGCGTGACCACTCCGGAGAGCATGGTCGGTACAAGCAACACGAGGGCAAGGAGGTCCACGATAGCATTCAGTCGTGCTTTTTTCATGGCAACCATGATTGAACATACGATGGATGAGATAGTGAATTTTCGCCTGGATATATCGGAAAAAGGTTATCCTCTATGAGAAGATATGAAGCGCTCCATCCGCACGATCGCTTCCTTTAATTCCTTCCTGGAGACGGCATAGGCACAACGCACGTGGTTCATCCCTCCTTCTCCGAAGACACTGCCGGGGACTACTGCCACATGCTCTTCTTTCAGCAGCGTTTCGGCAAACTCAACATCGTTCATGCCGGTCTTCTCCACGGACGGGAATGCATAAAAAGCACCTTCCGGAAGATGGCAGGAGAGTCCTATCCTGTTCAGGCTGTCGACAAAGACATTCCTTCTCACCCGGTATTCCCTGACCATCCGATCTTTTTCGTCCTCGCCTTTTCGTATCCCTTCAAGTGCAGCAACCTGGCCCATAACAGGGGCACAGAGCATCACGTACTGGTGTATCTTCAAGGCGGCGTTGCAGATATCCTCGGGTGCGCAGAGGTACCCGATTCTCCAACCGGTCATTGCATATGCCTTGGAGAAACCGTTCAGGGTGATCGTGCGCTCACGGAGATCCCCGACTGTCGCTGCGGCAGTATGACGGCTCTCGTAGGTCAGTTCAGAATATACCTCGTCGCTGATGAGGAGAAGGTCGTGATCGGTGGCAATGTCGGCTATCGCCTTCAAATGTTCCCGCCTCATCACGGCACCGGTAGGGTTATTTGGAAAATTTATGATGAGGACCTTGCTCCTTGCGGTTATCCTTTCCATGAGCACGTCGGGATTCAGCCGGAAATGGTCCTTCCCGGAGCAGGGAACCGGTACCGGTATCCCTCCGGCGAGGGTAACACAGGGAGAATAGGAGACATAACACGGCTCGGCGACCAGCACCTCGTCACCTGGATCCACGACGGCCCTGACCGCGATATCCAGGCCTTCGGACACTCCGGTGGTGATGATCATCTCCCTGTCGGGATCATATGACAGGCCATAATTTTTCCCAAGAGAATCCGAGATCGCCTCTCTTAACGGCTGTAGACCACGATTTGAGGTGTACGCTGTCCCGCCCTGTTCGATGGAATATATGCTCGCCTCGCAGATATTCCATGGTGTGCAAAAATCCGGTTCACCGACACCGAGTGAGATGACTTCCTCCATTGTCAGAGCGAGATCAAAAAATTTCCTGATCCCGGAAGGTGGAATTGTTTTCGCCCGTTTTGAAATGAAATCCTTCATCACTATCCCTCATAATGAGTAGGGGATTCTCTCCGTTGTCTCCCGATCCATGAACGAATGCCCGTACTCCTTATATGTCCTCATGATGATGTGGGTGGCGGTCTCCCGGACCCTGTCCATCGGGGCGATGTACTCGGAGACAAACCGGGCAATCTCCTGCATGTTCCGACCAGTGACCATGAGTTGCAGGTCATAGACACCCGTGACGAGACGAAGTGATTTGACCTGCCTGAACCGGGATAGCCTGTCGGCGATCCTGTCATACCCGTAGTCCCGCTCAGGATTCACTTTCAGATCGATTATTGCTGCGACCTCCCCGTTTACTGCTTTATCCCAGTCGATAACGGCGGTGTAGTTCCTGATGACGCCTCCCTCCTCGAGGGCTGCGATGCGTGTTTCGATCTCATCGGGTTCGAGTTCCGCCATCAGGGCCATTTCGTCTCGTGACAAACGGCTGTTATCCTCCAAAATCTGGAGAATGAGAAGGTCTTTTTCGTCCATAGGTATTCACCTGAACAGGGTTTTCACCCACTGGATGTCCATCTGCCCAAGGCCCTGGGCACTCAGGCGCTGGTCATTCTGGATGACGTCCCATATCTTAGATGTATTTGCATCAAACCACATCTCTTTTGTCCTTCCGTATCGACCACGACTGACGACCCGCGTGTTGATGACGCCCAGCATATTGAGCTCGGAGATGAGATCGGTTATTCTCCGGTGTGTCAGGACATCAATATCAAGAACGGGAGCAATCTCCTTGTAAATGCGCGATACCTCTCCGCTGGTAAATATATTCTGCCCCATCTGTTCAAGGAGAAGCATCGAGTAGAGGACCACCTTGCTCTGGGTTGGCAACGTGACGATGCACTCGATCATGCTGTCTGATTCAATCTTGGCCTGTGCCATCTTGACATGGGACTCCGATACTCTCTCTGCCTCTTCACGATCAGCGAGCTCGCCCGAGACACGGAGGAGATCGAGCGCACGGCGGGCATCGCCATGTTCCTGGGCTGCAAGTGCCGCGCACAGAGGGATGACTCCATCATCCAGGGCATTTTCCATGAATGCAATATCTGCCCTCTGCTGCAGGATATCGCACAGCTGTGGAGCATTGTAAGGGGGGAAGACCAGTTCTTCTTCGCTTAAGGAGGAGAGGACCCTTGGATCCAGGAAATCCTTAAAACTGAGATCATTTGATATGCCGATCATGCTGACCTTCGATTCCTTGAGATCTCCATTTATCCTGGTCAGGTTATACAGCGTCTCATCGCCGCTCTTTTTTACCAGCTTGTCAATCTCATCCAGCACGATGATGAGAACCCCGCCCTCTGTCTCCAGTTGGTTCTTGAGTTCCTGGTACACCTGGTCGGTCGGCCAGCCAGTCATGGGTATGTGAGTCCGGACCTTGTCGCTGGAAGACGCATCCTCACCGATAAGACTCTTGGAAATCTGAGCAAGAACACGATATTGCGTATCAATCTGTTCGCAGTTGATATGGACAACCCGGCATATCGTTCCCATGTGTGAACTGGCGTCTTCAAGCTCTGCCCCCACGTAACGGACACAGGCGGTCTTTCCAGTCCCGGTCTTTCCGTAAATAAGGATATTTGACGGTGTCTCGTTCTTCAATGACGGTGCAAGAATCGATGCTACCAGGTCGATCTGAGGACGCCGGTGTGGAAGTATCTGGGGACGATAAGAATGTCTTAACACTTCCCGATTCTGAAAAATTCTATTATTACCAAGATATTTTTTAAAAAGTCCGATTGATTGACCCTGATCTTCTTCCATGCGAAACTACCCCCCTTGGGTTTTGATCTTAATGTGTTCAAAAGTAAAAAATGTGATTATTTCTCGATCTTATAAACCCCTTTATTTCGACTGGAAAATATATCTTATTCGCGTTAAATAAAAGAAAAAAGATAGATTCAAAGATACCTGGTGCATGTGAAGGAGAAGAACTTCCTCTGGACATTCGGACTGTCTCTTATTCACCCCTCACCCTATCATTTCCACTGGAAATTCTTTTAATGATACATGCTGTATATTAATAAAATTTTAATAAAATCATTGTGTAATTATCTTTTAAGATCTATAAAAACTCATTGAAATGGATTCTATTGACTGCAATATGCACGATAATGACACAATATATCTATATATCTCCATCCTCTCATGTTTCACACGTGAAATCTCCAGGCTACCACATTTATAGCAATAAAGAGTCAGAATAACCCTATACAATTTTCATATACAAAAGGAGAGATACATGAATTACCATAGTTTCATACTATTTACACAACCTCTGTCTCCATATCCCCTCTTTTAAGAGACCGAATATACCCTTCTATTTCCAGTGGAAAAGTTTAGTGCCAGTTCCTGCAGTGTTTCAATCCATGGTGGATTGTTTTGAAAATGGTGATCACTCTATGGTGATATAGAGATTTCCCTGGGGATAACTAACCTGGATACACGACAAATTCTTTTCCCACAGGAAATAATGGGGTTTGAATGGAATAAAAGAGAAAATAAAATATCGTCAGTCCAAATTGAACCTGTGAATATCTCTATATGTTTATAGGGAAATGATTCACATAAAATATAGTGCAAAACAGGCGAAATCCTATTTTCATTTGGATTTCCAGTGGAAATGAAGGGGTTGGATGGGTTTTGAACCCATAATTCTATTATTAAATGATAGATATCCTGGGTGGGAACCGGATATCACTCTATATTGTTCTATAGGTGAGGAGTTCAGGGAAAAGGGGAAAATGCAAAAATGGCGGACATCTTTTCATTTCTACTGGAAATAAAGGGGTCCCTGTTATTTTTTCGGAAATTCGCATCATCAGAACAAAATAAATCCTACCAATACGAAAACCTCACCATAATGAAAGCCGGACATGAAGAACCCATTCGCCTTGTAGGTGGTGTGATAACTGTTTCAAGTACCAGAAACAGGGAATCAGATACGAGTGGCAGGACAATCATCTCGATCTACGAAGATCATAACATTCCTCTTGGACATTATGAGATCGTTGCTGACAGGATAGAATCGATCCGGGAAGAATTAGAATCCTCGCTTGCCACCTGTAACTTCATTGTCCTGAACGGCGGGACCGGACTGACCCATGACGACTGTACGATTGAGGCGGTCAGTCCCCTGCTCGAAAAGCGGATAGACGGATTTGGCGAACTTTTCAGGATGAAAAGCTATGATGAGATCGGAACGGCAGCCATGCTCTCCAGGGCGATTGCCGGCATCATCGGGGGAAAAGCGGTCTTCTGCATTCCAGGATCTACCGGAGCGGTAAAATTGGCCGTCGAATCTCTTATCATTCCTGAAATCAGGCATATACTGACCCACGCGAACAAATGACGATCACCCAGAATAGACGATCACCCAGAATAGACGATCACCCAGAATAGACGATCACCCAGAATAGACGATCACCCAGAATAGACGATCACCCAGAATAGACGATCACCCAGAATAGACGATCTACCTGTACGCATCCAGGAGTGCAACCCGCTCAAGAACGAGGTCACGGATCTTCTGGATCCCACCGGCAGCCTCTACCTCGACAGAGGTAATCTCAAAGAGATCCATGAGAAGACGAGCTTTTTCAGATGAGATTGTATCCCAGTCATCACTGCACGGTGAACTTATTTTTGACAGCTCTGACCATGCCGGCTCTTTCCAGGGGCAGAGGCACAGGTATGAACGGTTCGTTCCTGCGTGTACCCCGAACTTCATACCATTGATGCATTGACGTGATCCGGAGGCATACAGGAGCGCTTCCATCTCAAGTCTGTTTGATATGCGTCTCTTCCCGGTGTCTGCACGGATGGCATGAGACAAAGCTGATGTCACATGCTTTCTCCCTGCCATCATCTCGGAGTTGAAGATGATGATGTGGGTATGGGTTCTCTCGCCAAGAGACTTCAGTATCAACAGGAACCGGTCAACGTCATCTATCTCGAGAATGACCTGTCGAATCCCGCAATCACCGGCCTGCATCATCCCTCTCCTGGAAAGAAAATAGTGATGGTTGCCCGGACAATTCTTTCTCGTTCATATCAGGGGCATTCTTCCCCTTCGTCGTCCGGGAGAATATCTGTGCCGCAATTCCACGACCAAGGATTGCACCCACCCGGTCTTCTCCTGCGTCCATTACCGCACCGGGAGAGACGAGCCCATTGTTAAAGAGCCGTCTTGCCCTGACCCGCCCGACATTCCTGAGACTGATAAGTGGCAGGAGTTCTCGTTTTATCCCGTGTTTGAGACAGGTCTCATATTCACGGACCTGTTTTGCAAACCTGGGGGCAAACATTCCGGAGAGCCGGCCTGCCGCATGGAGGAGCCAGCCCGAGCTCTCCAGCAGGTTGTAGATATCACCGGGGCCGACAGAATACCGTTCACAGATCAGTGTCTCGGGCACCTCCAATGACCAGTCATGCAAAAGCATCGCGGTCTTTAAGGCACGGTAATAATCTTCGTCCTCGCCAAACGGAAGTTTGATCCATAATTCGTCGTCATGTTCGCAGATGAAGCGATCAAGATAGTGCAGGTCACGGTTGGCAACGTAGAGGGTGAACATGTCCGGGGTGTTGCAGATCAGTTGCAGAAGGCCGACGTCAGAGAACGTATCAGCTCCCGAGAGGGTTGTAACAATGGTATCTGCGCTCCGTGGATCGATATACAACTGGGAGACGAGGTGGCCAAATTCTGTCGCTGATAGGTGGTCACCATTCTCCACGATCATCTCGGATAATTCGAGAAACTGCAGCCCTTTCTGGATCATCGACTCGAAGAGACGTGTGCCCTTCCGCTGGTGATGGTAAAAGGTCCCTTCCATGAATTTGGAGAGTTCATCCCGGGAACGGGCGAAACCTGATGCGATGAGCGAGAGTACATGTGTCGAGAGTGTAGCCTCTGATGCGATCTGCGAGTTCACATCTTCCGGCGGTGCGTCGATGTAAAATTCGTAGAGAGCACCGATGTCCTCCTCCTCCTTTGCGATCAGGACAGCCTCACCGTATGGGTCAAGGTGAGGCCGTCCGGCTCTTCCGGCCATCTGGTGATATTCACGGGCAGGAATGGGGACCATCCCCTGGCCGCTTGCATACCGGCGGTAATCGCGTATGATGACCCTCCGTGCAGGGAGGTTCAGCCCGGCAGCGAGCGTCGGGGTAGACGAGATGCACTGGATATGTCCCCTGCGAAATCCTTCCTCAATAATCTCACGTTGTGCCCTGCGAAGCCCTGCATGATGGAAAGCCGCCCCCTTTTCAACGCATGCCGAGAGTACCCGGTCAGAATCCGTCTCGGCCAGCCTGTCCAGGCGCCGTGCATACTCATCAAGGGATGACTCTTCCGAGTTGAGCGCTTTTGCCGCACGCTTGGCAAAGGCTTCGGCATTCTTCCGTGAAGCGACAAAGACGAGGCACTGGCCCCCTTCCTCCACTGTGTCCATGAGGAGGTTGAGGTCTTCATACCGGGAGATCGACTTTACCGGGCGGAGTGTCTCGTGGAAGTGTATATTCCCATTGAAAAAGACGCCCTGCCTGAGATCCACAGGACGCCAGGAACTGGTGACGAGTTCGGCATTCAGCCATCGTGCGAGTGTCCCGGGATTGCCGATTGTCGCACTCAGGGCGATAACCTGGAGCTCCGGGTTTCGTGTGCGCATCTTGGTGAGAACCATCTCTAGAGTCGGTCCCCTGTCGGGAGAGT
>DAWO01000009.1 GCA_002509485.1 Methanolinea sp. UBA477 | reverse complement strand
ACTGCAAACGCTATCTTTCCACCAACGGGCACACCTATTGTCACGATCTCGGACTGGACAGTGTCACCCTCGTGGTTGGTGTAGACGAGAAACAGGTCAAGCGGATATGTCTGTTCCCCGGCATCGCGGGATATTGCAAGCTTGAACCGGGCATCAGCCGTTCCATCCACCGGGAGATCCCCGATATAGACACTGCTGTCCGTCGGAATAACCGGGCTGTTTCCGTTCCTTTCGACCTTGACTATCGNNGATACCGTCCTTGCAACGAGTGTGATGGCCGGCTTTACCCTGATCGGGAGGTCGAGCGTTTCGTCAATCTTCCTGTACCTGTACTGGATGCTGTCCTGTCCGTACTGTTCAGCCGACTGGAGATAGGTGTACTGGATGTGGAAAGGGAGATTGTAGGATCCTGCAGGTGCATCTGAGAGAATCCTGGCAACAAATGGCACACGGACGCTCTTTCCGCCCTCGATGTCCCCCACCATCTGCGGATCGGTCTTTATGACGAGTGGGGCGTCACCTGCTTCGAGGGCGACTTTTACCAGTTTTGCCGTGTTCGGAAGGTCATCCCGTTCAACGATTCCCGACTGGACAAATTTCATATCGATCAGGCCCTGGTTTTCCACGTTGACCAGGAGGGTCACTTCCTGGCCCGGTGCAAACTCGTTGGAGCCTGAAATGGCTGCCGTGAGGTCCGGACCCCCAGACATATACTTGGTGCCTGCAAGTGCCGGAGCGGCAAGCAGCCCTCCGATGAGAATAAAAATGAACACATACCGAAAATTCATGTCCGACCTCATGTTGTTTTTGCTATAACAACATTTATCATAAAACCATATAAATATGTATTCAATGGATGAACAGGGAGAGAATCAAGCTACCATTGCCGAATCTCTCAAATCTCTTGGGCTTACCAAGTACGAAGCCCTGGTGTATATAGCCCTGGTGCGCGTGGCCGGGGCAACCGCAACGGAGATCCACGAACTCTCGGGAGTGCCACGCGCATCCGTCTACCCGGTGCTTGATCGGTTGATCCAGAAGAACCTGGTCTCTGTCTCCAACACCTCGCCCAAACATTTCAACCCGGTCAGACCCGACGAGGGTGTGGCCAGCCTGATGAAATCTATTGAATCTGATGCTGTATCTGCCCGCGAGGGGCTGAACCGGATATACATGGAATGCGCACACTTTGAACGGGGTGACCAGGAGCTCATCTGGAGCACCTATGGCGAAGAGAACATCAGGATCCGCCTCCTGGATCTCATCTCCCATGCCACTGAGAGCATCCGTATCTTCTTCTACTGGGGAGGTTTGCGGAAGCAGATCATACCGGTGCTTGAGGAGAAGAAGAATTCAGTCAGCATCGAAGTGGTGACAGATCACTGGGAGGGCGAAATTCCGGAATCCATGAATGTCTGGATAAAAAAACCTCCCGGGGGCCATGATATCGGCCCCGCCAAATCCCTGGGCGGCGTTGTGTTTCTCGTCGACGGCAGCAAAGCGATGGTGATAATGGGATCAGAAGAGGAAGGCACCAGTGCGCTTTATTCAGAGGCACGGGGTTTTGTACGGTTTTTTACGGTGTATTGGAACTTCTTCTCTTCCTGGGCAAGAAAAAAGGCCTAGTAATCAAGGATATCGTTCATTTCTGATACATCCATCACTCCCTTGATGGCCTGGGTCAGCACAAACGTACCGTTCTCTTTGACAGCTGCCATCGGGTTGGTGCCCCCGAGAGCAACGATGCCCATGTACTGGGGATCGACAGCGACTCCTAGAGCAGGGGAGTTTGGAAAGCCTACATCCAGGATCCCGGAGAACGTGCTTCCGGAAAAATCGTCAATGACCTCGCCGATGAGCGATTCCGCCTCCATGTGGCATTGACGGATATTCGCAAGGAGGTTGCCCGAACCTTTTCGCATCACTCCGGTAACAGAGGTCATCTCCTGGGATATGAGAACCTGGAGGGGATCGATGGTCGTATACTCATACAATATAATGTGTGTAAATCTCTTTGGGATTCGATGATCGACCTCCACGACGCCTCCACCGATTGGGTTTAGCGGGACGCCTCTTCGCATGAGGACTCCGTCGAGAGTGGAGCTGCACATAGTTATGATCGCGGTGAAATCTTCCGGTACGCAAAAATTATCAACCGTTTCCCCTGATTCCTCGATCCTGACAAGTCCGCTCACACAGACACCTGCCTTGAAGGCATCCTTGAAGGTGGAAATCACATATTCAATGTCCCCGGATTTTACGAGGGACAGGTTGTAGATGATGTTTCCCACTCCTTCCTTTGGGTCAAACGTCACCCGCATGGCATATTCTTCAATCCTGTGGTTCACAAACTTCAGGGGAAGATTCATCACGTATAGTTCATTCATCGCAATAGAAAAATTGTTCTATGAGACGAAGGAAATGTATGATTGATGGATGATAAAACGCGGGATAAAGCGAGGATTTCCATGCGCGAGATCCTGGAGTCGGCAGGATATGATGTTATGGAGGTTGACCCGCCGCTTGACCTCTCTGCAGTCAGGGATACCGACTGTCTTCTCGTGCTCTGTTCCAATGAACCAGACACGATACAGGAATTCGACCGGACAAGCTACAAACTGAAAACCGATGATCATGAAATGGTCTGCAAGAAACTCTTATTCACCATTGATGAGGGCGTAAGCCTCGAAAACTCCATTGTCTGGGGGGTCAAGGAATTTGTACGGTATGCCGGTGAAGCTGCCCTGGCACGGATCATGGACCGGGAGCTCTCCCTCTCCTTTGCATCATCGGAGAACATTCACCTGCGCGAGGAGAAGGTCCAGGAGTCGATGGATTCGGGTTCGGGGGTGAGCATTCCGCACCTCCCCGTGAAGGTCAACAAACAGGCGGCCGAACAGATTGCAGCAATACAGGGCACAGTACACCTGCGTTTTATCCCACACTGGTTTTATCATTTTCAAAGCTCGGGCGAACAGGTATACAAGGACAAGCATATCCCATTCGATGCCGAGGGTTCGGGAGGGATAAACGCAATAAACGGGCTCCGCGTTGATGCCTGCGAGACCAGGAGCGTGGATGGTCCGGTTCCCGCAGATGCAGAGATCGTTCAGCCGCATATCTCAAAAGACGAGGCGACAGAGAGAATCTATGAGGAACTCATCACGCAGCTTACGCAGAGGGTGAGGATAAAGCAGGAGAAGGGCGATGCCATCTTCTACGAGGAGAAGGTCATGAAACCTGAAAGAAAAGACATCTCGCTCGACATATACCAGGTCTATGTCCCGGTCTGGCAGGTTCGGGGCAGGAAGATAGTGGAAGTCAATGCGCACAGCGGTGAGATCCTCTCAACGCCCATGGATGAAGGCGTGGAAATACTCTGATTTTTCCCATGATTGTTGTTCTTGGTGGAGGACCGGCAGGAAGAACGGCGGCGATACGCCTGGCCCAGGCCGGAAAGGATGTTACTCTCGTCGAAGCAGGAGGAATCGGAGGACAATGCCTCCATCACGGGTGCATGGTTGTCTGCGCCTTAAATGATGTAGCACGATCAATCGCCCGGTCAAGAAACCTGTATAACCTTGGAATTCTCGACCAGGTCCCATCGGTCAGGTTCCCGCACATGCTTGGCGAGATGAAGGGTATCCAGGAGAAGATCCGATCCGTTCTTGATGCGGAGACCCGGTCTGCAGGCGTGGAGGTGCAGTACGGCAGGGAGGGACGTCTGGAGGACGGGAACGTCTTTATCGGGGATGATCCGATGGAGGCGGAAGCAGTCATTCTGGCAACCGGTTCGAGGCCCCGGATACCGGATATTCCGGGCACGGGTCTTTTGAATGTGTACAACCCCCACACCCTTTCAGAGATGGATAATCTGCCCGGAAGACTCGTGGTAATTGGTGGAGGCGTCATGGCGGCAGAGTTTGCCTGGATCTTCCACCAGTTCGGGTGCCGCGTGGACCTCCTCTGCAGAAGCGGGTTTCTCAAGGATCTCGATCCCTCCCTGCAGACCATCGCAAGAAAGGAGATGGACGGGGTGAATATTCATGAAGGCTGCAGCATTTCCGGGATCCATGGAGATAAACGTGCGGAATCGGTATCCACCGGCGGGGACACTCCGGCAGAGATCCCGTGTGATGCCGTCTTCATCGCGGCGGGGCTCGTCCCCAGGTCTGGAATGATCCGGGGAGTGGAAACGGGAAGAGGCGGGGAGATACTCGTAGACCGCCATATGCGCACCAGCATGAACGGCATTTACGCGTGCGGTGACGTGACCGGGTCACCATGCCTGACTCCTGTCGCACGGAGAGAGGGCATCGTCGCTGCCGAGAACATTCTCGGGAGGGAGACCGAGATGGACTACAGGGCAATTCCCCGCTCGATAAACCTCTCATCCGAGCTCGCCTACTGGGAGGGTGACGAACCCGGAGGTATTATCTTCTCGGTTCCCGGTCCTGCAGGTCCCGGAACCTTCTGGTCGGTGCCGGGGGGAAACACAGGCCTTGCACGGGTAGCGGTCGACCCTGATTCCCGGAGACTCAATGCCGTCTATACCGCAGGTCCCTCGGCGGGAATAATCGCTGCATACACGGCTTTTCTTTCCCGGTGCGGTGTTCACGTGGATGATATGGATAATTTCCTGGAGGTGCATCCGATGAGCGACGGAGTGTATTCGCTGCTCCGGTATGCCTCACTCCGGCTGTGGAATAATGGGGTTTGACAAACCCGGGAAAACGTTTTTTTTTGAAGATATCCTGTTATTCTCCTGGTCTTCCAGGCGCATCCGGATATCGTGGTGCATCCCATCGTACCGATTCAGAGACCGGGAGGTGCCGTAGGGGATATCTTCAAAACCTCGTGGACCAATAATAAGAGGAATCCTGCTCTTTGACGGGTAATTTCAGAAAGGGAGGGAGAAATTTGGGACAAGATGTGAGTGACAGCCGCAAGAGAGATACTATTGCACCGGGTGACACGGTCGGGATCGTCCAGAAAAAAGACCAGCGGAATGGTTCAATAACCGAAGGGCGGGTCAGGGAGATCCTCACGCGGTCAGGCTCTCATCCGCATGGAATCAAGGTGCGGCTTGTCGAAGGGCCGGTCGGACGGGTCCGGTATGTGAAGAGAGAATAATGGTTGGGACCGATTCAATGGAAATGGGGGACACCCGGGTTCATGACAGCGAATACTATTCACCACCCTCTATTCATCAGGGCAATTCTCGGCAGGCACCACTGAAAGTTCTTACCCTATTCGAAACTGCGCCAGATGGCCAGGCCGAA
Source organism: Methanolinea sp. UBA477 (assembly GCA_002509485.1). Taxonomy (GTDB): domain Archaea; phylum Halobacteriota; class Methanomicrobia; order Methanomicrobiales; family Methanospirillaceae; genus SD8. Next base: position 3,178 of record DAWO01000009.1, on the reverse strand, counting down.
TTCGAGAGCGATCAGGATGATGATGATCCATTCGAGGAAATACGAGTGCTGGATGCGGACCTCGTCTGAGAGCATCGAATAGTTCTCCTGGATGACCTCGATCTTCCGGTCAACGCTCTCGCTCCAGAGGTTGCTCCGCAGAACCCGGAGTGCCGTCGCATAGACCCGGGCATAATAGATATCCTCGGTCACTTTTATCAGGTTGTTCACCCTCTCGGTGATCTCCGATATCTCGGCATACATCTCCATCTGCGTGGCCATTATCCCGTGGTACTGCCTCATCTTCCGAAACCTCCAGAGGCGGTCCGCCTGTTCGATGTCATCATACATCTTCTCCATCTGCCGGCTCATCTCCCGGTCATAGTAGCGGAGTTCAAGAACCTGGACGTTGGCAAACTCTACAAGATCGATCAAATCGACCGGATATTCCGGGTTGCAGAAGAGCGCGGCGTCCCAGGAGAGCATGGCGAGGTCATGTGGGGTGTAACTGAGGGTATTCCGGGTGATCTCCTCCCGCATCTGTGCTGAAATTTCCGTACGCTCTCCAATCAGGAGAATCGCGGGATCGAGTGCATCATCCAGCCGATCCGTGACATATACGGTATAATCCTCGAAAAATTCACGGTCGATCCGGTGCATCCTGACATGGGGGGCCAGGGTCTCTTCCAGTCTCCGGATGTACGAGTCGAATGCCCCGGCAAGCATGTCCTGCCCGGCGAATGAGAGCGTGGTCTGCATCAACTGACCGGGAGCACCCCCGGGGTCTTCGTAGACAAAACAGAGGCTGATTGCACCGATGACATAGATGCGGGCAATGACCGAAAATTCGATCTCCGCTCCATCGATATTCAGCCTGGCGGGATCCATCTTCAGGATAAGCGGGGGATCTTCGATCATGATGGACTTGGGCTTGACCCGCAAAAACCTTGTACGGGCCGTGGGATGCGTTATTGCAAGGTCCCGTTCGAGCAGATCGATGTCGATCTCTCTTCCAATATCATAGATCCGATAATTACGAATGGCAATCACGATGAATCACCCGGACAGGGCGGAATCCGCTCTCGTCCTCATTATGAACAGATGGGTGTTTGATTATTAATCCTTCGGGCAGAAGTGCAGAAAATCTCCTTCCGAAAGCAGATTGCATACCCACGAAGTATTCAGGCAGTCGTTTCCCGACACCACGGCATCGCTGCACCCAAAGATGATGAAGAACTCCCGGAGCCCTCCAATGATGGCCCTGATCTGCTCGTGGATTCTCCCGAATGGCAGGAGATCATCGGAAAATACACGCCTGGCTGAACATGAAGGTCCCGGGACCGGTTGACGGCAGTCCACGCTGTCTCCTTTTCCCTGGGAATAGGGCGAACCCGGGTATCCCGTCTTATAAAAGTGCCTGGAGTGCCTCTTTCACCGTCTCCACGTGCCCGGGAACCCTGACCTTCCTCCATATCGCACGGATGACCCCCTCCGGATCGATGAGGAACGTGGCTCCTCTCCACGCCCATGAACTCCCGCCCGTACATGCGCTTCTTCTTCCACACGCCGTATTCTTCCATGACAGCATGTTCTTCATCGGAGAGGAGGCACACCCGCAGTTCCTTCGACTCGGCAAACTTTTTGTGGCTGGCAGGAGAATCCGGGCTCACGCCAACTATTCGAGCACCGATTGCGGCGAACTCGTCGAGTTCCCCGGAAAAGGTCCGGGCTTCCAGCGTGCAGCCTGACGAGTTGTCTCTTGGATAGAAATACAGGACAAGCCATCTTCCAGCGTACTCTTCGAGGCAGACCTCTCTCTCATCGGCACCAGGAAGGCAGAACCCGGGTGCCGGCTCTCCAACCATCCGATCTTCCCGCTCTTTCATATGGATGGAGATATAGCGTCCAACCATATAGTATGTGCAGACCGGATACCCCCCCTTATTCCCCTATTATCCGGTTGGAAAACTTCCGTCAGCCATACCGGAGAAGATACTCCGCTGAAGACTCGAAGGGAGAGGAAGGACCTGGCTTTTGGAACGGTGCAGAGAAATGATTCAGTTTTTATTGCTGCGTAAGAAGGGAATGGTATGAAAGCCGAATCCATCGGAATCATCGCCGCCATCATCATCCTGGCGGTTGCCATCGCCGGGTGCACGACACAGCCCCCGGCAGAACAACCGATGCCCACACCGACGCAGGTCTTCACACCTGGATCAACCACGGTCGTGACTGCGACCACTCCCGCCCCGGTCCCCCTTGTCGGCACCACGTGGTACCTGGTATCGTTTGACAACGGCGTGGTCGAGGCCGAGAACGTCATCCCGGGAACCGAGATCACCGCCGTATTCGGGGCAGACGGAAACCTGACCGGTTCGGGTGGCTGCAATCAGTACTTTGCCACCTATGCCCTCGGTGAGGGGAAAACCATCGGAATCGGGGCACCCGGCTCGACCCTGATGATCTGCCAGTCGCCCACCGGTGTCGACAACCAGGAGCAGCTCTATCTTGCAATGCTTGACGGAGTGGAATCCTACAGCATCGATGGTAACCTTTTGAGTTTGATGAACAACCAGAGATACGTCATTGCAACATACAGCACAGAGCCGCCAACCATGTGAAAACCACGGCCCGGGTGAGATGAACTCATCCCGGAGTACGTGCTTTTTTTCAAATCTTTTCGAATCAAGACCTGATTTTCATTTTGGATACTGGATGAAACAACGCCGGGATCGTATCAACGAAACAATATCCAATTTCCAAAAACCGGATAAAAAATGATGCTGCGGACGGGATCCGAACCCGCGACCTCCAGATATCTCAGATGATGGCGCTTGTGATGCTCTCAAAACCCTATGAGTCTGGCGCCNNGCATTGCGCCATATTAAAGGTTCTGATATTCCAGAGCCTTTTACCGGTCAGTCATTGAGAATACCTTTTTCATGGAAAAAGAGCGGGGGAAAAACAACCTGCCTCCCGTGACATACGCGAATATACCCGAAAAAATCCGGTGGGGCGGCAGGAGAACGAAAAAATTATTGGGCCTTCTTCTGGCCCTTCAGGTAGACATCGAGGGCCCCTGTGATCGCCGCGATCTCTTTTCCCTGGCGCAGTGAAGCGGCAAGAGTCTGTATCCGTGTCTCCTCCTCCCTTACGTAGCGTATCAGGGTCCTGATGATATGCTCTTCCTGCAGGAAAT
>DAWO01000041.1 GCA_002509485.1 Methanolinea sp. UBA477 | reverse complement strand
TTGAGCCAATCCGGAAAGGCCGGGCGGTCCGAGTCCTTCGAAAAGCAGGCATCCAGTTGCCAGTGGATTGACTGGAACGAAAAGTCCGTATTGTCTGCAAGATACCGGACGGCATCAAAGATGTCAGTATCTTCTGTAACAGTCATCCTGCCGATGATCTCGCCCCTGAATCCTTCCGAAGTGATGGTATGGAGAGAATCCATGATGCGCCGGTACGTCCCCCTGCCCCGGTTCAGATCGGTCAGTTCTTCGGGTCCGTCAATTGAGACAAGGATGGTCTCGAACCGGTTTGTATATTCCGCACCAAGGCTTCCAAGGAGAGTCCCGTTTGTCTGTATCATGAATCGCCGGACAGGCGCGTTATCCATGATCTCCCGTATGATATCCGGGCGCATGAGCGGCTCACCGCCGTAAAACGTGAGACAGGGATCCGGATCCTCGCTCAAAAAACGGTACAGGATCTCGAGGTCGATCGAGAGATCAGGCGGAGGATAGGAATCAATCTCGTTTTCGCCGGGTTTCTCACCATCGAATTCGCCAAACATCTTTCCCCTGCAGTATCTGCAGCACAGGTTGCAGTCGTCGGTCAGGATCAGGTGATAAAACAAGGTTTCATGGCCTCCGAAATTTATCCCGGGAGAGATACAGGTGTTCCGGGGATTACCGGGGTGGCGGACCCCCGTCCCTGCACCGTGCAAAAAAGAGAAGGGCTGCGGCTATCCCGAATGCCAGGATTCCGCATACTCCTGAAAGTGGTGCAGTTGTGGGGGTCGGTTCCTTTTCTGCCGGCAAAACGACGTCGCTGTCACCCGGGGTCGTGCTGTTTATCTCGGTCTCGATCTCCCCGATACGCTGCATTCCCTCAACCGCGCCCTCGAATTTCGGATTTATCCCCAGGGCTGTCTCGTAGGATTCCTGCGCTTCGTCGTACCGGCCAAGCTGGAAGAGAGCGTCACCTTTGTTCGTCCAGAGCGAGGGGTCGAAGTTCGCATCATTGGGACGTTTTCGTGCTTCCCGTTCCGCGATCTGGATCACTTCCTCGTAGACCGCCATCGCGCGGGCTGATTTGCCGGAATGCTGGAGATTGATCCCTTTATGGACGAGGGCGTACAGATCATTGGAATTGATGGCCAGGGCTCCGTCATACGACTCGATGGCCGCTTCATATTCCCCCATGGAAAAATACGCATCGCCTCTGTTATTCCAGGCCGCTGAATAGGGCAGATCAAGGCTTATCGACCGGTTGAATGCCCGGACCGCTCCTTCATAATCGGATATGGCCATCCGGGCAAGACCCAGCTTGTTCCAGGTCTGAGCGTGATACGGATCGTATCCGATCGCGTTCTCGTAACAGTCGAGCGATTCGTTGTATCGTTCCTGCTGGATGAGATCATCACCTTTCTGCACCCACGACAGAGCCATCTCTGAAGGCAGATCTGCACACGCCGGGACGACGGCATACGCAGATGCCGCCATGAGTACCGCGATGATGAAGAGACCCTTTACCCCCATGCTCATGCACTAGTTTCATTTTCAAGGTTATTAGACTAACGAATATGCAACAGAAAAAGCCTGCCAGATAATGCGGGATATGAACATTTCACGGTTAATTTCCGTTCAAAATCAGATATTAACACTGGATGGTTTACAATCCTGGTCACGTCTCGACACAGCCACCCTTCTTCTGGTATTCCCAAAAATCTCCCTTTCCCACATTCACAGGAGTGATTCGCCCCGGGCCGCCACCTCATAAGACCGCGCCCTCGAAACGGATCTATTTGAGCTTCAGGGAGGCTGGTTTTCCCCGGATACAACTATATCTCGGATATTATCTGGGGGAGGGCCTCTGTCAGGCCGTTTATCACAAACTGGATTGCGATTGCCAGGACGAAGACTGCCATCAGCTTTGGAATGACTTTTAGTTCCTCCTCCCCGATGTACCGGAAAATAAGGTGCGAATAGGTCATGGCATAGTATGATATGGCAACGGCGAGGATGATTGCGACGAACACCGATACCGTCTGGATGATGTTTCCGGATTCCGATGCCAGGAGGATGACCGTGGTGATGGTTCCGGCCCCACACGTGAGGGGGAAGGCAAGAGGTACGATCGCGATGTTCTCGAGCTCTGCCGCCGCATACTCGACTTTTCTTGGATAGAGCATGCCGAAAGCCACAAGGACAAGAAGTATCCCGCCTGCAATCTTGAATGCCGGAATTGTCAGCCCGAGGATCCTGAATATGAGCTGCCCGGTCAGTGCAAAGAACAGGAGCACAAAGAGAGAGATCTTCATCGCCGTTACGATGACCTGCTTCCTGCTTTCAGGTGTCGCATCCTCGGTAAGAACGCTATAGATGGCAGTCGTACTCAGCGGGTTCATGATCGCCAGGATGGAGGTCACGGCTACAAGGAGAAATTCGAGATCAGACGACATCTACCAGTAATCATCAAAGCATCGAATGAAGCCTATTTAAAAATTTCTTTTCCGGATCCAAATAACCACGGGAGGGACCCATTCTCCTGATCTCCAGGACAACCAGGATATGCCTCCTGGTATGTATGCAAAGGTGTCCGGTAGCGCCTCAACAAAAGCGTTGTCAGCGTGGGGATGGCATCTCCACAATCATGAAAACCACACGCTGAAGCTTCGTCCCAATAGATGGGCTGTCCAAAAAAACAGCAACTGCTATGTGAAGGGGCATCATAATCTATTGAATTGGAGGTTGAACATACAGATGAATTTGACAGGAAGCCGAACCGAAAAGAATCTCCTCGCAGCATTCGCCGGCGAGTCCCAGGCACGGACACGGTACTCGTTCTTTGCCAGCGTCGCAAAGAAAGAGGGATACGAACAGATATCGGCGATCTTTACGGAGACTGCCGATAACGAGAGGGAGCATGCCAAACTCTTCTTCAAGTACCTCGAAGGCGGAGAGGCAGAGATAGTCGCATCCTACCCGGCAGGCATCATCGGGACGACGGCACAGAACCTGCTTGCCGCGGCCGAGGGGGAAAAGTTTGAATGGGGAACTCTTTATCCCGATTTTGCCAGCGTCGCCAGGGAAGAGGGTTTCTCTGATATCGCGAACACGTTCTCCATGGTTGCGAAGGTCGAAGCGCATCACGAGCTCAGATACCGGAAGTTACTGGAGAATGTCGAGAAAGGCATGGTCTTTCAAAAGCCTCTCGTAATTGCGTGGAAATGCAGGAATTGCGGCCACGTGGCAGAAGGTCCCGGGGCACCGGCCGAATGCCCGGTGTGCAGTCATGCGCAGGCATATTTCGAAGTCCTGTGCGAGAACTACTAATTCCCCAATTTTTTTAGTGGAGGCACGCCCCCGTTTTCCCTGGTTCATGTGGCAGAACCCGGGAAACAGAGCGCGTGGAACCCCACGTCTCACTCATGAGAGCCTCTATCTTCTGACCAGGTGGAGAAGAAGTCGAAGTCCTCTTCTGAAGCGTCGACCTTTGCGAGAAATGTCCCCATGCACCGCTTGGTGAACGGGACAATGATTGTCTTCTTTTCCCTCTGGAATCCTACCAGCATGGGCGAATCCAGGATGATTCTCGTGTTTCTGAATACCACGACATCAGGGGGGATCTCACGATACTCGCTACAATGTTCTTTTACGTAGCTGACGGCCTCTTCAGGCGATACATCTTCGAGGAGATACTCTTCACTGATGTTTTTCAGACAGCGGAATTCCATCCACTCGCATATGCACCGGAGGTCACGATGTACTTTTTGGCAGGAATTATATCTCCAGGGGTCATGATCTGTATTGCAAAAACGATGGGCTCGCTGAGATTCGAACTCAGGACCTCCGCCGTGTGAAGGCGACGTCATAACCAGCTAGACCACGAGCCCGCAATGCATCGACCGGGAATTGAACCCGGGCTATAGGCTTGGAAGGCCTAAGTCATACCACTAGACCATCGATGCAATGTGCCTTTAAGATGTGGAAATGATTTGTATTATTACTTTTGTTCCTTATCCGGATGCAGCGAACAATGCCCCCGAATGCCCCTGGAAAAGACCCTTTCGGCCGGTTTTTCGAAAACGGGAAAAATAGTGGTGAGAGGGCTTTTAATAGCCTCTCCCGCCGCTGATCTCCAGCTCCACCTTCTCAAGATTTGCAATCCGCTTCTCGAGAGGGGGATGGGTTGAGAAGAATTCCATCAGGGTCCTTCCCGAGAGCGCAGGGATGATGAAGAACGCATTCGCGCTCTCTATCATCTGCTTGTTCCTGGCCGGAACCTGGTCCATCCGCCCGCTGATCTTCTCCAGCGCTGAAATGAGCTCTCTCGGCCTCCCGGTGAGATATGCGCTTCCCCGGTCTGCCGCAAACTCGCGGTACCTGGAGAGGGCCATGATCAGGAGCTGGGCGATGAAGTAGACGATGATTGCAACGATTCCCGCAATGATCCAGGGGTTATTGTCTCTCTGCGAGAAGAGGCTTGCAAAGAGAAAGTTATTCATGATTATCGCTGCGATCATGGCCACGAAACTGGCGACCGTGAGGGTCAGCACGTCCCGGTTCTTGACATGGGAGAGCTCATGGGCGAGGACCGCCTCAAGTTCACCCGGCGAGAGCAGTCTCATGATGGAGTCTGTCACTGCCACCACGGCTTTTTTGGGGCTCCTCCCGGTAGCAAACGCGTTTGGAACAGGGGTCTGCATTATGGCAATCCTTGGTTTTGGGATCTCTGCCTCTGCAGCCAGCTTCGCCACCATGCGATGGAGTTCCGGGTACTCGTCTTCTTCGATCACGCGTGCCCGCGTGCTCATCAGCACCAGCCGGTCGGAGAAGAAGTACTGCGCAAATGCCATCAGGAACACGATCACGATGATGAATGGCAGGCCTATTCCGAGCCAGAGTAATACCGACAGGAAGACAAGGTAGACCAGGAACAGCAGGAACATCGTAAGCCAGACCCGGAGTGTGAGCCCGAAATCACGCTTCCATTTCATACCTGAATATATATCGGAATCACTTCATAAACATTCCCTCAAATTGGATGGATAATATATCAAAAACCCAAAAAAAACCGAAAATAATGATTTTCCCTGGTATCAGCGCCGCGTTTGAGAAAGACCGGTCCTCCCGGAAAAGGTGGCGCCAGGGCGCGGTGTGCGGCCCGGGGGTCAATCGATCGATATTATTACCGCATACACAGATGTACCTTGAATGAAAGGGATGGAATTAAGCGAGACTACCATCACGCGGGCCATTGTCTCCACCCAGATGAATATACTCCTCGAATACAGCGAGCTGGACGTGGCGGTGGTCGGTGCAGGACCGTCGGGGCTGACCGCTGCGGCAATTCTTGGAGATGCAGGATACAAAGTCGGTGTCATCGAGAAGAAACTCTCTGTCGGGGGCGGCATGTGGGGCGGGGGGATGATGTTTCCCCGTATCGTCGTGCAGGAACCCGCGAGAAGGCTCCTTGAACGGTTCGATATCTCCTACCAGCCCTTCGAGGAGGGCTATTATGTCGCAAGCTCGGTCGAGGCGGTGGCGCGACTTACCAGTGCCGCGTGCCGTGGCGGGGCTGAATTCTTCAACCTTGTATTCGTGGAGGACGTGATGGTCAAGGACGATGGCAGGGTCAGCGGCCTGGTTATCAACTGGACACCGGTTGAGATGGCCGGGCTCCATGTCGATCCCCTCACCATCGGCTGCCGCTATACAATCGACGCCACCGGGCACGACGCCGTCGTCGCCACGCTCGTGGAGAGGAAGGGACGGGACCTGGAGGTGAAGGGAGAGGGGTTCATGTGGGCGGACCGTGCAGAATCCGAGATCATCTCCCATACGAGAGAGGTATATCCCGGCCTTATCGTGACGGGCATGGCCGCCAATGCGGTTGCAGGGGAACATCGCATGGGTCCGGTCTTCGGCGGCATGCTGCTTTCCGGCGAGTTTGCCGCTTCGCTTGTCAGAGAGAAACTGAACAGGTAAAGTGCCTCCTCGCTGTTTTGTGTGGGGAGACTGAATCGATTTGTTATCTACATACCAATTCAGTCACCGAACCGCCGCCGGGGCGTCCTTCGGGGGCGGCGGCGTGGCATCGCACATGGGGGTGTGGGGGCGGGTAGCCCCCACAAAATGTATCCGGTTCATCAACCCTATCCACACCAGGTAGCGAAGAGGCGGAAAAGCCAATCCATACCTTTTTTTCCAAAGCCCTTTACATCCTTATATATGAATGACGTAGACCCTGACGCCCTGGCGGATGTTGCATATGGACTGTTTGAACATATGCTCAACATCGAACTGCGTGATCACGGCTACTTTCTCTTTGAACTGGTTGAAGGAGAGGTTGACTTCAAAGATCGGTTTCTGGCAATATTTGAAAAATTCTCCTCCGAATATCCCCAGCTTGCAGAGGCGCTCATCCGCAGGTTCCATTCACCTGATACCATATACGAACTGATACGGGAAGGTGAAGGGGTCACTCCAAGCAAGACCACACGGATGTACTGGATAGTGCAGGACGCTCCCGACGTCCTCCCCGATGCGATCGAGGACGAGCTTGCCGGGAAATGGCTCATCTTCCTCCCCCCCGAAGAAGTGAATGAGGCGTGGATCAAGGTCAGAAATGCGACATGCAGACGGGAACTTGGAATATCGGCCAAGGTGAGCACGGCCAAGCCCAATCCTGACTCACGGGACAACATGAAGGTCATCTATGTCTACACGCCCGACTGGCGGGACGAGGAGGACGTGATGCGGGTGCGCGAACGGCTCCGTGAGCTCGGGTTCGTCGACAGGTTAGGCTACAAACGAAATATTGAGACGTTCAAGGGCGAGTACAGCCAGAAAGGAAAAAGAGTAACGTTCTATAGCGCCTGATACCGGGTCAGGCCTTTCGCTCTTTGTTCTTCGGGCGAAGGTTCTGGTATCCGCATTTCCGGCAGCGTGTCGCACGTATTGCATTTCTTGCATTGCACTTCATGCAAATCTTGACATTGAGAATTCTGTTTTCTGCTTCAGGGAATCTTGCCATATTTACTGCACCACTTTCTCGTCTTATATACAACGTTATTCTTCGACTTAACGGTTTTGTATGTTCACTCCTGCGATGAACCAGGGCACTCCTGCCCGAGCCATTCCCGCAATGCCGCGAGAGCACGTGCCCGATGGGATATTCCGCTCTTCTCATCCACGGGCAATTCCGCAAGGGTTCGGCCTTTCCATTCAAATATTGGGTCATAGCCAAACCCTTCGTCACCCCGTTCCGAAACGATCGTGCCGTCGATCCTTCCTCGAAAGACCCGGATCCCGTCCTTGTCTGCGTAGGCGATGGCGGTCTCGAAATGAGCGCCCCTGGCGGAAACGCCATCCATGAGTTTCAGGATCCCTGCATTGCCGATGGTGTTTTGCACGTATGCCGCGTATGGCCCGGGAAACCCGGACAGTGCATCGATTGAAAAAGCGGTGTCGTCCACGATGAGCGGCTTTTTGATAACCTGGTACGCATATTCCGCCTTTCTTCTCGCAATCTCGGCCACGTCGTCATGACGGTACTCGGGGATCTCCAGACTCGCATGCACAACCTCCACGCAACCTGCCAGAAATATCCCAATCTCGCGGGCCTTATGCGGATTGCTCGTCACAACAACCAGTTTCAGAGATATCTCCCCCTCTTCTCTATCTCCTGTTCCCGGAGGAGCACCTCGTGCGCGCCGGCAAACGTCTCTTCATATCCGGCACAGAAGGCCTCGATGAGACCAGGGTATTCATCAGTGATCCCTTCGAGTGTCTGAAAGAGGACATGAATATCCACTCCTCTCGCTTCCAGTTCCTGCGAGAACTGGGCCAGGCCAAAATCGATCAGGACACATGACCCATCCCGGAAGATGATGTTTCCTGTCGTCAGGTCACCATGGACGATACCGGCCGAATGGAGCTTTCCAATGGTTTGTCCGGTCTTGGCAAGAGTATCTGCATCGAGCACCTCACGAAGCAGTACTCCTCTCACCCGTTCCATCACGATCGTGTCCTGGGTGAGATCACGGATAACAGGAGTGGGAACTCCCGCTTTCCGTGAGACCGCAATAAGCCTGGCCTCTGCCCGCGTTCTCTCGGCAATCAGCCGCCGGTCAAGCACGGGCTGACGATATCCCTTCTTCATCCTCTGTTTTTTGACGTCGTCCTCCCGGAGGGTCACAACCGCTTCCGCTCCCCGGGCCTCCGTCATGTCATCGAGAGTGACAGGGTTCCTGGCGGTTGCCGGGGCATCATCTCTCCATGTCACCTCGACCTGGTCGGCGCGGTACGAAGGATTGACCTGTATCGCATCGAGTGGCTTTGAATAGCCGCTCTCGAGCATGATCTTTCCGGTATAGGCGATCATGGCCCCGTTGTCCCCCAGGTATTCCATCTCGGGAACAAAGAACCCGGCACCCCGTTCCTCGCACATGGACCTCATCATATCCTGGAGCCGGCGGTTCGCTCCCACACCCCCGACCAGCATCACCTCCTCCTTTCCGGCGTGTGCAAGTGCACGTTCGGTCACCTCCACGCACATGGCAAACGAGGTCTCCTGGAGACTGTAACAGATATCCTCGATCGGGGCTTTACTCTCCCTGGCAGCGCTTACCAGCCCGGAGAATGCGAGGTCCATCCCCTTCACGGTGTATGGCAGGTCGATATATTCCCCGTCTTTGGCAAGCGTCTCGATGATGGGGCCCCCCGGGTGGGGAAGTCCCCTGCTCCGCGCAAACTTGTCGAGAGCGTTCCCAAGACCGATGTCAAGCGTCTCCCCAAAGACCCTGTACCGGCGGTTCAGG
>DAWO01000150.1 GCA_002509485.1 Methanolinea sp. UBA477 | reverse complement strand
AGGACAATCGTGGCACCCACGGCGAGCGGGCCGTAGACCACGTAACTGTGGCCCGTAATCCAGCCTGTATCGGCCGTGCACCAGAAGACGTCGTTATCCTTGATGTCGAATACGTGACGCGTCGTGTAGTATGTCCCGACCATGTACCCTGCGGTGGTATGGACAATTCCCTTTGGTGTCCCCGTTGATCCGCTCGTGTACAGGATAAAGAGGGGGTCCTCGGCGTCCATCACCTCGGGCTCGCAGACCGACGGGACATCTTTTATCAGCTCGTGATAGTCGATCTCCATCTCCTGGTGCAGCTCGCAGTGTTCACGTGAGAGAACGACAACCTTCTCGACGCTCGGTGCATTGATGATGGCTTCATCCACGATGGACTTCAGGGGAATCGTCTTTCCCCTTCGTATCGATATGTCCGCAGTGATGACCAGCTTCGCCTCGGCGTCCCTGATCCGCATGTTCAGGGCGTTGACCCCGAATCCGCCAAATACCACGGAGTGGACCGCCCCGATCCGTGCGCAGGCAAGCATCGCAATGATCTGCTCCGGAACGAGCGGCATGTAGATGCATACCCGGTCACCCTTCTCAATTCCGAGCTTTTTGAGGCCATTTGCAAGCCGGTTCACTTCGGTGAGGAGTTTTTTGTAGGTGAATATCCGCTCTTCGCCCTCTTCGCCCCTCCAGATAAGGGCAACCTTGTTTCTCCTGTGGTTGTTGACGTGCCTGTCAAGGCAGTTATATGTGATGTTGAGCCTGGCGTTGACAAACCACCTGGCATATGGGTAATCCCATTCTCTTACCCTGTCCCATTTCCTGAACCAGTCAAGCTCGTTTGCGTACTTCTCCCAGAATCCGTCCTTGTCAGCCAGGAATTCATTATACGCGCTCTCATAGTCTTTCGTCCATGCGTTCTTCTTGATCGAAGGGTCGGGGACATAGAATTTCTCTTCCTCGAGTCGCACATCAAATGATTCTGCCATGTTAGTGCACCTTTCTGTTCTCTCTCATTCAATCAGCCTGTGTGTCTTGTTTTTGACCGGTACCGGGTGGATAAATGCATAATCGTGGCTCTTTATCCATGAAAAGCACAAAGGACCACAAGATTATCCGGCTCGGTGTCACCAGTCCTATCTCTCTCTTCTCGGAGTCTCCCTATCAGTTCGGTTCTCTTCTTTTATGTTCTTCGTGTGACATACCGTGTTGCCAGTAGGGGAATGACAAAAGACTTTCTGGAAGATGTCTCCTTCCTTTCGCATTCACCGCACATGTGGCGACTTTAATGATTAATCATTATAAATATTAAAAGTTAGTGATTTGAAGACAGAATACCCCCTCATTCTCTTCATCCCCGATCTCCTGCGCTCACGTAAGATCGACGCAACCATTCCCCTGCTGAAGGCATCCCGGTAAGAATCCCCGGCAATTTCGCATAAAAAGCATTAAATTTGTAAAATTGAATAAAAACATATGAAAATTGCGATCATCGGGGCTTCCGGGTATACCGGTGGCGAACTCATCCGCCTGTTGCTTGGCCATCCAGAGGCGGAAGTGGTCTGTGCCACATCGCGAAAGCTGGCGGGCATGCCCATCGAGTCCCACCATCCGCACCTGAAAGGATTCACAGATCTCGTCTTTGAGAACCCTGAAATCGATGCTATCGATGCTGATTGTGCATTTCTTGCCGTACCTCATACTGCGGCAATGAAATATGTCCGCCCCCTGCTTGAGAAGGGGATCAGGGTGGTGGATCTGTCCGCCGATTACCGGCTCCCGAAGGACGTTTTTGAGAAAGTCTACGGAGTTGCCCATACAGATTATTTCGAAGCCCCGTACGGCATCCCGGAACTCCACCGGGATTCGTATGGAAAGGTGGACTTCATCTCGAACCCGGGATGCTTCCCGACGGGGGCGACACTTGCTGCGGCACCACTGGCGAAATTCGCCCGCACGATAATATACGATTCGAAGACAGGTGTTTCAGGAGCCGGGGACAATCCCTCTGCCGTCACCCATTATCCAAACGTGGGCGATAACGTGAATGCCTACAAGTGGACATCGCACCGCCACCTGGAAGAGATGCGGATGGAGATGAAGAACCTTGGATCGAAGGCCCGTTGCTATTTCACGCCCCACCTGGTGCCGGTGAACCGCGGTATCCTGACTACCGCCCATATCCTCCTGGACGAACCGATGGAGCAGGAAGAGGTGGAGAGGCTGTACCGGGATTTCTACCGCGACGAGTTTTTTGTCAGGTACCAGAGCCCGGCCCTTGCTGCTGTCAGGGGTACGAACTTCTGTGACCTTCGCGCAGAGAGTGAAGGTGATCGCGTGGTAGTCGTCTCGGCGATCGATAACCTTGTCAAGGGAGCAAGCGGCCAGGCCATACAGAACATGAACATTATATGTGGCTTTGACGAACGTGACGGGTTGAGAGGAGCGGGGCTCCTCCCCTAGAGGTGAAGATGATGCTGGTAAAAGAGATAATGACAAAAGATCCCATTACCATCGATATGAATGCTCCGGTGCGGGATGCTGCGGGAGTGATGAAGAAGAATCATATCGGGGGACTTCCCGTGGTAGACGGGGGAAAGCTTGTTGGAATGGTCACAGATTCCGATATACTTGCTCTCCTCGAGACAGGCAGGATATCTGACGACCTCTGGCTNNGACATCGGTGATACCCCTGTCTCGAAGGTGATGAGCCATCCTGTCGTGACAGTCGGCGAGGATGCAGATATCGAGGAGGCTGCATCACTGATGCTCCGGGAGGGAATAGCCAGGCTTCCCGTCATGAGGGGTTCTGCACTTGTCGGGATTGTGACAAGGGCCGATATCGTTCAGGGAGTCGGCGCCGGCTCCGAAGAGCCGGGGGAGAATGCCCGGTGAAGAGTATCTGTGCAATCGAGGGAGTAACGGCTGCCGGGATAAAAGAGGGTAAATACGGCCTCGCCCTGATTCGCGCAAGCGGCGAGACGGCAGGAGTCTTTACCAGGAATCTCATGAAGGCCCCGCCGATCAGGCTCATGGAGGAGCGGATACGAAAAGGGTGGATGGACGCGGTTATTGTGAACAGCGGCTGCGCAAACGCCTATACCGGGAGCCGTGGATACCAGGACGCCATCACCATGGCAGGGTTTGCAGCAGATGTGCTCGAACTTCCCGAAGAGTCGGTCGGTGTTGCGAGCACGGGCGTGATTGGTCGCTTCCTTGACCTTGACCGGATACGTGACCAGTGCACCCGGATTGCCCCGTTCCTCGAACGGAGTGAAAGAGCCGAAGAGATGGCGGCAAGGGCGATCATGACCACGGATCTTTCGGAGAAGCATTCGCTTGTCGAGGGTGACGGGTTCCTTGTCGGTGGCATCACGAAGGGGAGCGGGATGATCGCTCCGAACATGGCCACGATGCTCGCATTCATCTATACCGACGCCGATCTGCCACTGAAAGAGATTCGTGAATCGCTGAAACTTGCCACGGTGAGGACATTCAACAGGGTTGTTGTGGACGGGGATACCAGCACGAATGACTGTGCACTTCTCACCTCGACAGGGCGGGCCGGCAGGGTCGACCGCTCCGAGTTCCAGGAAGCGCTCGAGAGGTGCTGCAGGCAACTTGCTGTGCAGATCGCGTCAGACGGCGAAGGAGCGTCAAAACTCCTGGAGGTACGGGTAAAGGGTGCGCCGAGCGAAGACCAGGCCGCCAGGGTGGCCAGAACCATTGCAGAATCACCCCTAGTCAAGACTGCAATCTACGGAGAAGATCCGAACTGGGGCCGGG
>DAWO01000126.1 GCA_002509485.1 Methanolinea sp. UBA477 | reverse complement strand
GTTGATGGTAGGCTGAACAGTTACGATATCTATACCCTTTGTCTTCTGTTTCCCAAAAATATCGGTAAAATTCAGGATTTCATACAATATTTCAACGAGGAATATAGTGCCAATAGGAAAGGATATATTTTCATTCGGCTCAATTTCATTGGTTCTTAGTTTTGTTTGCATTTTGGTTCAATTCAAACTTAACTAAGAACACCTTTATTTCTTTTCAACTGGCAAAGTTAGGTTTCTGATAAAAACGCACGTATTCATATATCTGGAGAAATAAGATAAAAATGTCTGATTTAATGCCTCCTCGCTGTTTTGTGTGGGGAGACTGAATCGAATTGTTATCTGCATATCAATTCGGTCACCAAACCGCCGCCGGGGCGTCCTTCGGGGGCGGCGGCGTGTATCGCATATGGGGGTGTGGGGGCGGATAGCCCCCACAAAATGTATCCGGTTCATCAATCCTACCCACACCATGTAGCGAAGAGCCGATTTAATATACTTCTTTTTAAAAGGGATAGGGCTATGAGAAATTGAGGGTCAACCTCACGATTCTTTCGGGACCCTCATCAAAAAGAACGCCACGAAAAGGCCGACAACTGCCAGTCCCAGGACCCACGGGAAGACCCCGAGATAGTTACCCGTAGTGGTCTTGATAAATCCTGCCAGCTGGGGACCGGCTATCGCTCCCGCCCCATAAGCCAGGAATACCACTCCGTAGCAGCGCGGGTAGTCGCAGGTCCCGAAATACGAGCCGGTGGCGGTTGGTGCGATGGCAAGCCACCCCCCGAGGCAGCCCCACAGGATCGCGAACGCGACTATGTAGACGACAGTGTGGGCTGCCTGCCACATCAGGAGGGACGAGAGTGCGATCAGGACAAATGACAGCATCGCCGTATTTCGTGGGTTCAGCCTGTCGGTGAGTGCACCGAATACCGGCCGCCCTCCGCCGTTGAATATGGCGAAGAATCCCACGAGGAGGGTTGCCAGGCCGGTCTCGATCCCGATCTCGGTACCCACCGGTTTCGAGATGGAGATGGCCATAAGTCCTGCAAGGCAGCCGATGAAGTAGCATATCCATAACCCGTAGAAGGTGCTTGTACGCAACATCGCCGATCGATCACACTCGCAATATACCTCTCCTGGTTTTGGGACAGGCATCTCCCATCCCGCAGGTCTCCACCCTTCATCAGGGAAACGCAGGGGCAGGGCGAGCAGCACGATAAGCACGATGAATACCAGTCCGAATATCCGGAATGTGTTCATCACGCCAAAGGCGGATATCAGGTACCCGGCAATATTGGCCGTGATGAACGCGGAGAACCCAAACCCGAGGAGCGTCAGGCCAACCGCCACCCCCCTCCTGTCAGGGAACCAGCGTGCGGCAACCGCAACCGGGACTCCATACGCAATGCCGACTCCGATACCCCCTATCACCCCGTATACAACATAGAGCATCTGGACAGAGGTTACCGTGGAAGCAAGGATCCATCCAATCCCGGTCAGGATGCCGCCTATTATGGTTATCTTTCTCGGCCCCAGTGTCTCGATGTACTTTCCCGTAAGCGGCATGGCAATCGCAAAGAATGCAAGGAAGACGGAAAACGGCATCAGGACCTCGTTTGCAGTAACTGACTGGCCAAGCGCACCGGTGAAGTAATCGGTGAGGGGTGCTACAAAAACACTCCACGAGTAGATGGTGCCGAGACAGAGATTGATCACGAGGCCAAGCGCAATAAGCACCCATCGCCCACGTTCTGCGGGAAGTCCGAACAGGTATGTCCCTGAAATTGCCCCGGTCGTCACGAAGAATTCACTCCAAAAGAAAAAATGGGGATTACTCCTCCATGGTCGAGATGTCCCCGGGATCCATGCCAAGTTCCTGTGCCTTGAGCACACGCCTCATGATCTTGCCGCTCCTGGTCTTTGGGAGTTTATCGACAAACTCTATCTCTGATGGCATGGCGATAGGACCAAGCGTCATACGAACATGATATGTCAGTTCCTTCTTGAGCTTGTCACTCGGGGAAAACCCGACCCGCAATATCACAAAAGCCTTGATGACGTTGCCTTTCAACGGGTCTGGCTTTCCAATGACCGCCGCCTCTGCCACGGACTGGTGCGAGACAAGCGCACTCTCAACCTCTGCGGTGCCGATGTTGTGCCCGGAGACGATGATGAGATCGTCGGCCCTCCCGATAACCATGATATAGCCGTGTTCGCCCTTTACAGCCAGGTCCCCGGCCTTGTAACAGTTGGGAATGCTGTTCCAGTACTGCTGGTACCGCTCGTCGTTTTTGTATACCGTTCGAAGCATTGCAGGCCAGGGTTCCTTTATGACAAGGAATCCGCCGGTTCCCGGCTCGACCGGTATTCCGTCCTTGTTCACGACATCAACGACAACACCCGGGACCGCTTTTCCGGCAAAGCCCGGGCGCATGGGTTCACCCGGCATGGTGGTGATCATGTGCATGCCGGTCTCTGTCTGCCACCAGGTATCGACAAGAGGGCATCTCCCTTTGCCGATGGTGTGATAGAACCATTCGAATGCCTCAGGGTTGAGTGGTTCCCCAACCGATCCGAGTATCCTGAGCGAGGAGAGATCATACGCGTCCGGCCATTTGTCGCCGACCTTCATGAACATCCTGATCGCAGTCGGTGCGGTATAGAAGATGGTGACACCGAGATCCTGGATGATCTTCCAGAATGCCCCGGGGTCAGGGTAATCGGGGACAGCTTCTGCAAGGACAATCGTGGCACCCACGGCGAGCGGGCCGTAGACAACGTAACTGTGGCCCGTAATCCAGCCTGTATCGGCCGTGCACCAGAAGACGTCGTTATCCTTGATGTCGAATACGTGACGCGTCGTGTAGTATGTCCCGACCATGTACCCTGCGGTGGTATGGACAATTCCCTTTGGTGTCCCCGTTGATCCGCTCGTGTACAGGATAAAGAGGGGGTCCTCGGCGTCCATCACCTCGGGCTCGCAGACCGACGGGACATCTTTTATCAGCTCGTGATAGTCGATCTCCATCTCCTGGTGCAGCTCGCAGTGTTCACGTGAGAGGACGACAACCTTCTCGACGCTCGGTGCATTGATGATGGCTTCATCCACGATGGACTTCAGGGGAATCGTCTTTCCCCTTCGTATCGATATGTCCGCAGTGATGACCAGCTTCGCCTCGGCATCCTTGATCCGCATGTTCAGGGCGTTGACCCCGAATCCGCCGAATACCACAGAGTGGATCGCCCCGATCCGTGCGCAGGCAAGCATCGCAATGATCTGCTCCGGAACGAGCGGCATGTAGATGCATACCCTGTCACCCTTCTCAATTCCGAGCTTTTTGAGGCCATTTGCAAGCCGGTTCACTTCGGAGAGGAGTTTTTTGTAGGTGAATATCCGCTCTTCGCCCTCTTCGCCCCTCCAGATAAGGGCAACCTTGTTTCTCCTGTGGTTGTTGATGTGCCTGTCCAGGCAATTATACGTGATGTTGAGCCTGGCGTTGACAAACCACTTGGCATATGGGTAATCCCATTCTCTTACCCTGTCCCATCTCCTGAACCAATCGAGCTCGTTTGCATACTTCTCCCAGAATCCGTCCTTGTCAGCCAGGAATTCATTATATGCGCTCTCATAGTCCTTTGTCCATGCATTCTCCTTTATCGAAGGATCGGGGACATAGAATTTCTCTTCCTCGAGTCGCACATCAAATGATTCTGCCATGTTAGTGCACCTTTCTCTTCTCTCTCATTCAATCAGCCTGTGTGTCTCATTTTTGACCGGTACCGGGTGGATAAATGCATAATCGTGGCTCTTTATCCATGAAAAGCACAAAGAACCACAAGATTATCCGGCCCGGTGCCACCAGTCCCATCTGTCTCTTCTCGGAGTCTCCCTATCAGTTCGGTTCTCTTCTTTTATGTTCTTAGTGCGACAATACCGTGTTGCCGGCGGGGAATGACAAAGGACTTCTGGAAGATGTCTCCTTCCTTTCGCATTCACCGCACATATGGCGACTTTAATGATTAATCATTATAAATATTAAAAGTTAGTGATTTGAAGACAGAATACCCCCTCATTCTCTTCATCCCTGATCTCCTGCGCTCACGCCAAATCCACGTAACCATTCCCCTGCTGCAGGCATCCCGGTAAGAATCCCCGGTAATTTCGCATAAAAAGCATTAAATTTGTAAAATTGAATAAAAAACATATGAAAGTTGCGATCATCGGCGCTTCCGGGTATACCGGTGGCGAACTCATCCGCCTGTTGCTTGGCCATCCAGAGGCGGAAGTGGTCTGTGCCACATCGCGAAAGCTGGCGGGCATGCCCATCGAGTCGCACCATCCGCACCTGAAAGGATTCACAGATCTCGTCTTTGAGAACCCTGAAATCGATGCTATTGATGCTGATTGTGCATTTCTTGCCGTACCTCATACTGCGGCAATGAAATATGTCCGCCCCCTGCTTGAGAAGGGGATCAGGGTGGTGGATCTATCTGCCGATTACCGGCTCCCGAAGGACGTTTTTGAGAAAGTCTACGGAGTTGCCCATACAGATTATTTCGAAGCCCCATACGGCATCCCGGAGCTCCACCGGGATTCGTATGGAAAGGTGGACTTCATCTCGAACCCGGGATGCTTCCCGACGGGGGCGACACTTGCTGCGGCACCACTGGCGAAATTCGCCCACACGATAATATATGATTCGAAGACCGGTGTTTCAGGAGCCGGAGACAATCCATCTGCCGTCACCCATTATCCAAACGTGGGTGATAACGTGAATGCCTACAAGTGGACATCGCACCGCCACCTGGAAGAGATGCGGATGGAGATGAAGAACCTTGGATCGAAGGCCCGTTGCTATTTCACGCCCCACCTGGTGCCGGTGAACCGCGGCATCCTGACTACCGCCCATATCCTCCTGGACGAACCGATGGAGCAGGACGAGGTGGAGATGCTGTACCGGGATTTCTACCGCGACGAGTTTTTTGTCAGGTACCAGAGCCCGGCCCTTGCTGCTGTCAGGGGTACGAACTTCTGTGATCTTCGCGCAGAGAGTGAAGGTGATCGCGTGGTAGTTGTCTCGGCGATTGATAACCTTGTCAAGGGAGCAAGCGGCCAGGCCATACAAAACATGAACATTATATGTGGCTTTGACGAACGTGACGGGCTGAGAGGAGCGGGGCTCCTCCCCTAGAGGTGAAGATGATGCTGGTAAAAGAGATAATGACAAAAGATCCCATTACCATCGATATGCATGCTCCGGTACGGGATGCTGCGGGAGTGATGAAGAAGAATCATATCGGGGGGCTTCCCGTAATAGACGGCGAACGACTCGTTGGAATGGTCACAGATTCCGATATACTTGCGCTCCTCGAGACGGGCAGGATATCTGACGATCTCTGGCTTCCATCCCCCCTCGAGATCATCGAGGTGCCGATCAGGGAATTCATCAACTGGGAGAAGACGAAAGCGGCGCTGTCTGACATCGGTGATACCCCTGTCTCGAAGGTGATGAGCCATCCTGTTGTGACAATCGGTGAGGATGCAGATATCGAGGAGGCTGCATCACTGATGCTCCGGGAAGGAATAGCCAGGCTTCCCGTCATGAGGGGTTCTGCACTTGTCGGGATTGTGACAAGGGCCGATATCGTCCAGGGAGTCGGTGCCGGCTCCGAAGAGCCGGGGGAGAATGCCCGGTGAAGAGTATCTGTGCGATAGAGGGGGTAACGGCTGCCGGGATAAAAGAGGGTAAATACGGCCTCGCCCTGATTCGCGCAAGCGGCGAGACAGCAGGTGTCTTTACCAGAAATCTCATGAAGGCCCCGCCGATCAGGCTCATGGAGGAGCGGATACGAAAAGGGTGGATGGACGCGGTTATTGTGAACAGCGGCTGCGCAAACGCCTATACCGGGGGCCGTGGATACCAGGACGCCATCACCATGGCAGGGTTTGCAGCAGATACACTCGAACTTCCCGAAGAGTCGGTAGGCGTTGCGAGCACGGGCGTGATTGGACGCTACCTCGACCTTGACCGGATACGTGACCAGTGCACCCGGATTGCCCCGCTTCTCGAACGGAGTGAAAGAGCCGAAGAGATGGTGGCAAGGGCGATCATGACCACGGATCTTTCGGAGAAGCATTCGCTTGTTGAGGGTGACGGGTTCCTTGTCGGTGGCATCACGAAGGGAAGCGGGATGATTGCTCCGAACATGGCCACGATGCTCGCATTCATCTATACCGACGCCGATCTGCCACTGAAAGAGATTCGGGAATCGCTGAAACTTGCCACGGAGAGGACATTCAATAGGGTTGTTGTGGACGGGGATACCAGCACGAATGACTGTGCACTTCTCACCTCGACAGGGAGGGCCGGCAGGGTCGACCGCTCCGAGTTCCAGGAAGCGCTCGAGAGGTGCTGCAGGCAACTTGCTGTGCAGATCGCGTCAGACGGAGAGGGAGCGTCAAAACTCCTGGAGGTACGGGTAAAGGGTGCGCCGAGCGAAGACCAGGCCGCCGGGGTGGCCAGAACCATTGCAGAATCACCCCTTGTCAAGACTGCAGTCTATGGAGAAGATCCGAACTGGGGCCGGG
>DAWO01000016.1 GCA_002509485.1 Methanolinea sp. UBA477 | reverse complement strand
GCAGATCGAAATACTAAGAGTACCACAATAAGAATAGATGGCAGTCAACCGGGCCGAGTTACTGGAATTATGCCAGACAAATCCGGAAGCCGTAGTTGACATTATCGAAAAACAGGATCGACTCATCGCTCAACTCACTGAAAGGATAGTCCAACTGGAAGCCCGGATAGCCGAGTTAGAGGCGCGGTTAAACCGGACGAGTCGGAACAGCAGCCAGCCGCCGTCGATGGATGGTTTCAGAAGAGTAAAGAGTCCCCGGAAGAGAGGAGAAAGACCGCCCGGTGGACAGAGAGGGCATAAAGGCCAGACCCTTGAGATGGTGGACAACCCGGATGAGATCGAAGTACACCCGGTTCAGGTATGCCGTGGATGCGGCGCATCGCTTGTGGCTGAGAATCCGGTCAAGATTGAGCGTCGCCAGGTTCATGACACTGAGTTCCGGATACGGGTAACCGAACACCGAGCCGAGCACAAACGGTGCCCGCACTGTGGCCAAGTGAACCGTGGGGAATTTCCATCGGATGTGCAGTTCCCCGTCCAGTATGGCCCGAACCTCAAGGCCCTGATGGTGTATCTTTGCGTCTACCAATTGATTCCGTATGATCGGATCCGGGAGACCTTCTCCGATATCTTCGGACGTTCGGTGAGCACCGGGACACTGGTGAATGCAGTTCAGGAGAGCTACCGGAACCTTGCAGGTGTGGAAGAACAAATACGAGAACTCCTGGCGGGATCAGAAGTAATTCATGTTGACGAGACCGGTATGCGGGTCACCGGTATCCGGCAATGGTTGCACGTTGCAAGTACCGATTTCCTCACATGGTATGGTCACCATAAAAAACGGGGAAAACGGGCAACCGACGATATGCAGATCCTGCCCCGGTTCAAGGGCACGATGGTTCATGATTTCTGGGCTTCTTACTTCCGTTACCCAAGTCGTCATGCGATCTGTAACGCTCATCTGCTTCGCGAGTTGAACGGCATCTCGGAGAATTTTCAGCATACCTGGAGTGAAGAACTTCACGCGCTCCTTCTGGAGATTAAACAGGAGGTGGATGCTGCACGAGCGCACGCATGTTCTCTCAGTCCCTCGAAGATTGCGGATTTCGAAGCACGGTATTTCCGGATCCTTGATACGGGGTTGAACGAGATCTCATCCGCAGAAATGCCAGATGCCCCGATAAAACGCGGGCGGAAGAAACAGTCGAAAGCCAAAAACCTGATCGACCGGTTCAGGAATTTCCCTCACGAGATCCTGGCGTTCATGCTCAATTTCTCAATTCCCTTCACCAATAATCTGGCTGAACGGGATATCCGAATGGCCAAACTCCAGCAGAAAATCTCCGGAACTTTCCGCAGCGAAGAGGGGGCTGCCGCTTTCTGCAGGATCCGGGGGTACCTCTCTACTGTCAGGAAAAACGAGAGGCCAGTTCTCGATTCGCTTGTTGGCGCATTTCAGGGAACACCTTTCATCCCGTTACATGCTTAGTGTGCGGGCTGAATAGTTAGAGTAGATTAAAGATCAATGAACAATGATCGAATACTGCTTGAGAGAAATCACATGCCGCATTTTTTTTCAAAGGTTAAGAATTTCCTTTATAGGACATTCATCGGTAACAGGATAATACGATTCGGGGATACTATCGAAGTTATCGATGGAAAGAGAGTCTGGTTTATTTCCGATATGCATTTTGGTCATCGAAATATTATCCGATGGTGCCGCCCCGAATTTCGCAATCTCAAGGGTATGCACAGACGAATAATCTCAAACTGGAACTTCCACGTTGGTCGGTATGACCGGGTTTTCTGTCTCGGAGATTTCGGAGATTTCCGCTTTTTAAAAAAACTCAACGGCAAGATTACACTTGTCAAAGGGAATCATGATAATAAACAGTGGAATAAGCAATTCGTTTTACATTATCGGGGAATGAAATTTTTGGTATTACATGATCCCGATAGTATGGCAACAAACTGGTTTGATGGAGACTGGATAATTCATGGACATACTCATGTCAATTCTCCATTCATTGATATCAGGAGGAGGAGAGTCAATGTCAGCGTCGAAGTGATTAATTATACTCCGATAACAATGGAAGAGATTTACAATATCATTCAGGAAAGTAAAAATTATCGTGACAACCGGCCAGTCAGATAATGTTTATTTAATGGTTTTTTTTGGATATCAGAAAGATCGCTGCAACAGCAATAGCACCACTTCCATAAATGTACGTTGGAAAGATTGTATACATTTGATCAGGATGCCCTGTAAAGGTCGCGATAAGAACCCCGATAAAAATATTACAAACAATGCAATTACTACGAATCCGAAAATACCAATTACTTTTCTAATGAAAATACGTCTCAGGAAGGGTCTGCAGCCCCCTGAAATCGTTGGATATTCTTGGAGTTCTCCGACTTTTGGATACAATATCCGGCCTTAACGAGAATATCAATTGAACGTTCAATTGATTGAGGGGTAACCGTTTTTTGGATAAGATTTTGCGAATTAGGCCGAGTATTCAGCGCGTCGATATAGAATTCCCGATTTATAAGGAGATGCCAGAGGATGCAGAGGATCTTTCTTGCCAGGGCGATAATCGCCTTGGGATAACCGATTCGGTTCTTGAGTTTACGGAAATATGCACTGAACCGAGTATTCTTGGTTCGGGCAGCAGCCTGGGCCACTTCGGTAAGAATTCTCCGGAGATGTTTAGATCCATGCTTAGTGATCGATCCAGTCCGGAGTTTATCTGCCGACTGGTATACTGAAGGAACCATACCAGCCCACGATGCGAGTGAATCGGGAGAATCAAAGTCGCGGTAGTCACCCAATTCAGCAAGAATTGTTACTGCGGCGATAGTGCCGATTCCCGGAATTGACATGGCAATCTGAAGGTCCTCCTCCCTGTCTTTCATGCGACAGAGGATCTCGTCGTCAAGTTGGGATATCTGCTCAGTCATCCGATCAATCAATTGGAGATTCTGTTCGATGACAATGACCTGGCTTGAGCTCAAACCCGATTTGATCGCATTCTTGAGTTCCCGCTCTTTTTTCTGGACCCTTTTCGAAGGGATACCTGCAATAAGTTCATCAATGGTTTTTCCCTTGAGAAGTCCCTGGATCAGGAATCGACCTGATTTCCCGAATATATCGGTGATAACCGACGAGAGTTTAATGCACGCTTCGTCAAAGACGTCATGAATAACACGTTTGCATTTTGTACACTGGTCAACCAGCCTCTCTCTTGCTCGTGTCAGTTCGCGTATTTCTCTGGCATCTTTTGGAAACACACGAGACGGAGAGAGGAGTCCATTCAGTGCGAGTTCTGCAATCCATTGTGCATCGATGGCATCTGTTTTACGTCCAGGGATTCGCTTGATAACATAGGCGTTTGCCAGAATCAGCTCTACATATCCTTCAAGGGTGAGGTGGAGAGGGCGCCAGTAATTCCCTGTAGATTCCATCGCTACTACGGGACAATGTGCAGATAAAACCCAGGATTTGAGGGCTAATAGTCCATCCTGGGTGTGTTCGAACTTCTGGATCGCGGCTGATCCATCACGGTTCACGATGGCTGCAACGAAGAAGTCCTTATGTATATCTATACCACAAGCAGTACTCTTTTGGGGTTGCATACAACCTCCGGGATGGGCAAGTAGTGATTCCTCTCAGGGCAATTTCGAATTCGCAGTTAGAACCTGCATTTATGCTCTCGAGTATGAATTGGGCTATGTTAGTATAGGGGATCAATGTCCCGAAAAACGACCAGCCTTGCTTACCCATCCACGAAAGTATATGGGCTGCACCTTATTTTCATGCTTTATGCTCGACCGCACGGCGGTCATAGGCGGTTCGTATGAAAAGAAATGACCATCTTCAAGATTGTGGTTGGAAGTTTTGGAGGGGCGGGGGGTGCCGCAAAAATCAGAGTTCCCCTTTTCTCTTCATCTCCGCGATCCGTTCATCAATCAGCTGCCGCAGGATATCCGGGTTGTTATGCACACTCTGCTGGATCCCCTCATCCGTGTCAATCACAACATCCGTTAACCGCTGGCCGCACGAGAAACAGTAGTTCGAAACGGGCGGGTTGATCTTCCGGCAGTGCGGGCACTGGACCGGCTCCAGCCGCGTCATAGCACTCTCATTGTCCGGGACGCTGATGCCGTAGGACTGGAGCATCGCGGAGTCGATGTCCTGCCCTGTGAGATGGGCATAGGTCCGGAACATATCAGTGCTGATGTTCCCCCACATCATGAGCTTGATCACGCTCTCGGGGACTTTCTCCTTGATGAGATGGGTAATCCGGCTGTGGCGGAAGACATGCGGCGTGATGTGCTTGCGGATTCCGGCATCCTTCGCGATACACTTGAGCCGCTTGTTAATGGTCGCATGAATANNCACTGTGCCAGGTATTCCCGGGCCATGATGAGCCGGACGTACCGGGGCATGTTGGTCTTGAAGTTCACGTTCGCGATAGATGCCATATTTATCGAACGTGAGATCGCCCCATGTCATGGTCCCGATCTCGCCAATCCGGAACCCGCCTTCATAGAGCATCATGATGAGGGCCCGGTCCATGGTCCGGGTGCACGCCTTCATCATCGCCGTAATTTCGTCCGGTGTCAGCAGGTCAGCGGCCACTTTGGTCATGGTGTCCTTGGGAGGTGTCCGGAGTTCTGCAATGAATTCCCGGATCTGGGCGGCATCGACTGTCGTGATGGTAAAGCCCTGAAGGGCGGCCTTGATTGCATTTTCTGCCAGATCAGTCCGGACAGGATGAAAAGAGCTGCTCGTAAGCAACTGAGCGACTGGGTAAGTCATAGAAAAGTGTCTGATTGAAGCGGTTTAAAAATAGAACTGAACGATTCACACTTCGCGTCCAGATGCGAGGGGTGAGATTCGAACTCACGAACTCCTACGAGACCAGGCCCTCAACCTGGCGCCTTTGACCTGGCTTGGCAACCCTCGCCTTATCTACCCATATACAACGCACTGCAATATAATAAAACATTAGGCCCCTCACGAGGCTCTGCCGAAAAGCCGCCGCATCCCCTGTGAAAAGCACCC
>DAWO01000096.1 GCA_002509485.1 Methanolinea sp. UBA477 | reverse complement strand
ACGGCCCATTCCTCGTCACGTATATCCACGTAGACTGTTCCAAGCAGCATACCCCCTGCTCCCTGAACCTGGGTTTTCGATTCGAACGATTCAACGGCACTCCGTACGGTGCCTTTCGGCGTGTATCCATAATATTTTGACACTTTCATTACCTCCATTTTAAAGCATTATTACAGGGTTAAAGCGCGATTTGCATCCGGTTTATCCTTTTCAGCGATTCCTCCGCATTATGATCAATACCCCACCAGCACATGCCAGGATGGCCACAAGCGTCCCGAAGCCGTGTCCTTGTACCTCCGGGAGCGTCGTCACGACTTGTGTATCGTTTGCGAAGCGCGAAGGGTGGATAGCCAGTGAGATGATCTCCAGGGCATCCACAATGCGGGGGCCTGAACGGTCAACGACGTCCGAATCGATGATACAGACCCTGTTGTCCCGGATGGCGGAGACCCGGGAGAACCGTGGCTCATTGATGAAGAACTGCGCGATGGCGTCCTCTCCGCCGCCCATCCCTGTCCCGGCATTCACGATCAAAACGTCGGGATTCGCCTGGATGAAGTCCTCTATACCGATGTTCTTCCAGCCTTCGACTCCCGAAAAGGCGTTTGTCCCGCCGGCGGTCCGGATGAGCTCGTCCTGGATGGTCCCGGATCCGCTCACGAAGATTGGATCGTTCCATATGACATGGGCGACGGAGGGACGTTCCTGTACACCGGCCACGCGGGCTTCGACGGTGTCGATTCGCTCCTGCAGACCGTCTGCAAGCACGGTCGCATTCTCATCCGCACCCGTGGCTTTCCCGACAAGCCGGATATCATGAATCACCTGATCGAGTGTTTCAGGGTTCAGGGCGACGACCGTGTAGCCGAGCGAGCACAGGTTTTCGACGAGGTCCTCGCCGTTGCCGTAGCTGGCAAGGATAAGGTCAGGCTTTATCGCGATGACCTTCTCGATGCTCACCGTGCTGTAACCCCCGACCGTCGGTTTCTCCAGTGCCTCTGCCGGGTAGTTGCAGTACTCGGTGACCCCCACTACGCGGTCTCCCAGGCCGAGTGCGAAGAGGATCTCCGTGTTCGACGGCGAGAGAGAGACGATACGCTGAGGTGGTGATGTGATGGTGATTGTTGTGCCCACGTCGTCGGTGAGGGTGGTTGCTGCGGATGCGGGTGATACTGATAAGATGGTGAGAATGATTATGAGTAATACCATCATTTTCTTTTTTTGTGCATTCATTGTATCATTCAACAATTTTTGGCGGCCAGCATTCTGTCCTGAAGTCTATCCGGGGCTGTCTCCCAGATGAACCGCTCAATTTTCCTGACCGGGTTTTCCGTGGTGACCCGCGATCAATTAATTCGGATGTAGCTCTTCCCGAAGTGTAATCATCGCCGATTCCGTATCAAAATGGGAAAAACGCACCATAGTGATATAGCGGCTGAAGGGAGATCTTGCCCCTGAGTCTCAACATGCCCGGGTTAAGAAGAGGTGGAGTGTAAATTCTCCATATTTCCTCTTGCAGTGTTTGGCTTAATGCAGAACGACAGACCCTGCCTGGATTACCTTCCCGCTCGCTTTGTCGATTACCTTATACTCCATCTTCGTGTTCAGGTATGCGGCTTTCCCGCCAGCTGCGCCTTCCGGTTTCCAAGAGATCTGTGCATCATTGTTGTACCCATAAGCCGGCATATCATCGATGCGGCAATTATCCGCATAGAGCATGAACTTATCACCCGGTGTGATGAATTCGTCAGAATCCCCGATCTCCATGATGTAGGACGTTACTTCTTCAGGAAGACAATTGTCTTCTGTTGTCTGGATTTCGTCATATGTGCTTATGGTATACTTTGCATCACCGCTCTGCAACTGGATGGATATGTCGGAAAGGGCAAAGGCATCGCCGCCCATATGTTCGAAGAGCAAACCATTCTCTGCAGTGAAATTATCAGGATATGTTGGTGCCCAGTCCGTCTTGTCGGTGTCCTGGATATCATCGATTGCGGCAGAACATGACAACGTAGCCTGTGGGGCTTTGCTCGTGCCTGAAGCCAGCCCGCCGGCAAAACCGCTTACCACAGCAGCAATGATGATGGTTACAACGAGCATCAGCATCACTCCCACGACCGGTGAAACGGCCGATTCCTTTTCGATCCTCATTGGACGATCACCTCCTTGTTGTAGACGTATTTGCTGCTTGGGACGTGAAGGATCTTGACATCAACGACCTTTCCAGTTCCGAATTCGTAATCCGAATCGGTAATATCGAATCCGAGGAGCGCACTGGTGCCTACATCAGACCCGGTACTTAGGATGTCCCCTGTCTTCCAGGTGTAGTTCCCGAAATCCTTTGCCGGATTGTTGCCTGAATACCCTAACGACATATCATTTATAAAAGGCACCCTTGTGAGGGTTCCATATCCGTACAGATCCGAGCTCTCGCTTGATGCGGTCTGTGTGTTTTTAAGGATTGTTCCATTTGAAAGTGAATAATAGGTGATGATTTCGATATCCTTGGTCGGTATCGCATCGCCGCTCAGGTGCTCAAATACCATCTTCCATTCGACATGAGTCGGCCCCATGCCCCCATCGTCCTGCATGAAACCGACATCAATTGACGCGACCGGCGCCGCTTTCGTATCCCCCGCGAGCCCGCCGGCAAACCCGCTCACGATAGCTGCGATGATGATGGTCACCACCAGCATGAGCATGACGCCGACAACCGGTGATACGGCGTCTTCTTTTCGTTCAATCATTCATTTTCCTCCATTTTCTGGAGTTGTGCAGGGAGGGCCCGTCCGCTACACAACACAACTTAGTATTAGTTAATACTATTTAAATTGATCAAATTTATCTGTGTTATAGCAATATATATTGAATAAAATCTCTGCCATCTCCAGATGGTCCTCGACGAGGTCTCGGGCGGGTCAATCGCGATCGGGAGTGGTTCAGGGTTTCCTGATATCGACCAGATCGTCAGGCGGCTTCGTCATATAAAGGCAAAAAAGGTCGTTATCGCCCCATTCACCCTGGTACCGGGCATCCATGCCTGGACAGAGATCACGGGGGAACGGAACGAGAATTCGTGGTTGAAACAGCTCAGTGGCGCGGGATTTACGGTGACCACCCGCAGGTAATCAACCTCTTCGAGAGGCGGTTAAAGGAGACTGTGGGAAGCCACAACTTCTTCTGATTTTTTTTTGGCATGAAAGTTATACGGGAAGGACTGTTTTCCGGGTACAGCCTCATAAAAACAGACAGGAATGGTCTTTTCTCCCGGCCTGTCCCTGCATGCCATGGAGAGAGTATCTTTTGCCAGTACACTCCCAAAAACAACTCTGATCAGAGATCATCCAGGTCAAATACACTATACCCCTTTTCACGAAGAGCTTCTTTTCCATCTATCTTCTTTGCAAACAAAGCAAAGTACTCCTTCCTGGATTCATTATTCCACTGGACATAGCCCGACTTTCTCTCAAGCCCTGAAAGGATCCTCCCGGCAGCTGTTCTGTCAAGACTCTTCCATTTGCATTCAACAAATAAGATCTCCTTCTTCTCCGGGTTCGTGACGACTGCATCAATCTCATGTTCTTTATGCCACCAGGGTCTGACATCGGTAAAAGAGAACGGAAGGGGGACTTCTTTTGTCTTTACCTGTTCGATCACCAGCCGCTCAAACTGTTTTCCGTAATATGCGTTGAGGTCAGAAGAGATACGGGAATAGACTTCGCCAACAAGGCCCATTTCGAGATCCGACAGGTTCGGATAGACAAATCTGAACCAGAACCTGAAGAACTGGTCAGTGATCTCATAGATCCCGCCTTTTCTCCTTCCAAGAGGAAGTATATACTCAATAAAATGGAGGTTTTCGAGCACTGAGAGGTATTTTGAGAGATTACCCTTTTCGATTCCGGTGACTGAGGATAATTCACCCGGTTTATTGTATCCGATGGAGAGATATTTGAGGATCAGGGTATATGTTTTCGGCTCCCTGAACTCTCCCCTCAATAAAACCCGGGGCTCGTTGTACAGGATTTCACCTTTTTTGAGGATTTTTTCCTTTATATTTTCTTCAACGGTGAAGGAGTCGTCAAGTTTCTGAAGGTAGAAAGGAACGCCTCCGCATATCGCCCATACATGGAAGAGGTCGGACTTTTCATAGTCCGTATAAAAATATTTCACATGCGGAAACGACATCGGGGACACGTTCCACTCTCCCGTTCTTCTCCCGTATAGCGGGCTTTTATGGGCTAAAACCTCGTTTTCCATCATTCCCATCGAAGAGCCGCAGAGTATCAGGAATATAGTGCTGTCCACAAGGAGTTCGTCCCAGATCTTCTGGAATACGGATACGACTCCGCGGTTCAACTCAATCAGATAGGGAAATTCATCGATAACAATTACCGCCTTTCTGCCGTCCAACTCCTCCGAAAGGTGCCTGAACAACGGATAAAAGGATGAGACATCAATATCCCTGAAATATTCTTTACCGGTAAGGGCAGCGAATTTGTCCTTCATCTCCCCGATATTCTCTTCCGTGCTGTCATTTGTGCAGAGGATATATGCCCCGTCCTTGTCTTCGAGGAATTTTTTTATCAGTTCGGTCTTTCCAATCCTCCGCTTTCCGTATAAAACGATAAGCTGGGATGAATGTTCAGCATATTTTCGGTTGAGGAGATCCAGTTCCCTCTCCCTGTTCACGAAAAGTTGTATCATAAGTATTATACTTTGCATACAACTATTTTATCATATATCCGGGGCATGTGGTCTGTTCCGCCAGAGCAGGACAGCGCACTCTCTGCCAGTTTCCGGACCGATCTTGGGAGCAGCGAGCGGATCGCAGATACAATTGTCACAGGAAACCGGTCTCCAGGCCAATATCGCCCGGGGTGAGATCACCTGGGACGACTTGGAAACGGCGCTTCCCCTAGATGCCC
Organism: Methanolinea sp. UBA477; assembly: GCA_002509485.1. Classification (GTDB taxonomy): domain Archaea; phylum Halobacteriota; class Methanomicrobia; order Methanomicrobiales; family Methanospirillaceae; genus SD8. Next base: position 5,415 of record DAWO01000096.1, on the reverse strand, counting down.
CCACGACCGCCACCGACTGTGGGTAATGCAACAGGGAACAGGCCAGATCCGGTCCGGGATTTTTCCTCACAGTTCGAACAGTATCTTTCCGATAGATAGAGCTTTTTTACACGAGAGGATAATCCACGTCGTCGGCAGTGCAGGAAAAAACGTCGACGGCAATCCCGATATGAGCGAATATATGGGGATTCTGCCGGACCCGATCGATGAACCGTCACGGATCGTCCATTTGGACGATGAGGATATCAATATTGCTCCAGGTACGGCATGTCGATAGGAAAGACCGGGCCGTTTACAGCATTAATATGCATTTTGATTATCTTCCAACCCCTGTGGATGTCACCGTTTCCATTCCACAATTTCCTCTGAAATCATCCTGGCCGCCAGACTTGCATCCAGTGGAATCTGCAGTATGTGCGGATCAGAAAGACGCCATCTCTCGATTACCGCGTCGACCAGTGTCTCGCGGACCACCAGGAGAAGAGGGCGCGGGTATACGAAAACGATTTTATCGAGATAGGGCGCCCATACCCCTCCCTGGAGTTCGAAGGGACCGACTTCGTCCACAATTGTAAGTTCTGGCCGGTGAGGGCCGTTGTCTGACAGAGCCCGTATTCCCACTTCGATGCCTTCATTGGAAAAGTAAAACCGCCTCCATCTTACAGTGTCCGGTGAAGGCGTCGTACCACAGAGGTGGATGCACTCTCCGGTGGGTATGGTTTCGAGGACAAACCCGGTCCGGATACCTTCTTCCATGAGGCCGTGCGTGATAAACCCATTCAAATTGTATCCGCGGTTTCCGAGGAACGACAGGATCTTGTGGAGATGGGTGGTCTTCCCTCCCTGGGGAGGGCCGGTAAGGATGAATACCGGCGGAGAAGACGCATCCCTGCCCCTGGCAGTCTTCCGGGTCATGTATGGCGACTCCGGGTTTTATCGTCTGTTTGAAGTCCGGTGAAGGGTGAATACGTGTTCTGCGGACGTACAGTTGTCCCGGAGGAGTCCCGTGCTGCCCTGTACTGCGATTCCCGGTAAAATTCCTCGTTGAGAACGCCAACAGGCGGCCGATCGGAGAGTGTTGCGCTCATTATATCCGTAGGAGATCTTGTGGCGTGGTGGACCGGCCTGATGGTTATATCCCCGGGCGGTCCGCATTCCACGATCTTTCCGGCATGCATCACAGCGATCCTGTCGCACACGCAGGAAAGGAGGGGCAGATCGTGGGAGATCCAGAGGAGCGAGATTCCGTGTTCACTGTTGATACGCTGGAATGTCTGTGCGATCTGCGCCTGTGCCGACGGGTCCAGCGAGGAAGTCGGTTCATCTGCGACGATAAGCGACGGTCGGCACGCAAGAGCCCGTGCAACGGCAGCCCTCTGGATCTGCCCCCCTGACAGTTCGAAGGGGTAACGCTCCACAAGCTCCATGTCGAATCCCGCCATGGAAAGGTAATCTTCCGACATTTCGATGGCCTTTTTCAGGGAAACGCCGTGCAGGACCCGGAACGGCTCGGCCACGCTCTCACCGATCTTGTTACGCGGATTAAAAGCGCTCTCCGGGTCCTGCGATATCAGCTGCATGCGAGGACGGAATTTTCGAAGTCCGCTACGTGACAGGGCGGTGACCTGGGTTCCATCCAGTTCGACCGTCCCGCTCGTCGGCTCGACAAGACGAAGCAGTGTCCGGGCAAGGGTCGATTTACCGCACCCGGACTCCCCGGTAAGCCCCACCAGTTCCCCGTCGGCGAGGGTAAAACTCACCCCGTCGACTGCCCGGACGGGCACCGATCCTGAATGCATGGCCTGGAAATGCCTGACAAGGCCGGTCACCGTCAGCATGGCATATCACATCGCACGACTCTCGTACCCGACAGGCGGGTAAGGGATGGGTGGCGTAGTCTGCACCGGGCAGTGGAATGAGGGCACCGTGGGGCAAACCTGCAGCCCTCTGGAATTGTTGACAGAAGCGGGCTGTTCCCGGGTATCGGAATGAGCCCGCGTGATGGTGTTGCCGATAAGAGTGCACGCGTGTAGGGGTGGGCTGGGGAGTCAAATACGTCCATTATGTCTCCGGTTTCCACGACCTCACCCGCATACATGACTGTTATGCGATCCGAGACAGATAACGCCGCTTCAAGGTCATGGGTGATGAGGAGCATGGCCCGACCCTCTGAAGATCTCCCCAGCAGGTCCAGTACGTTCTTCCTGGTACGGGAATCCAGGCCGGAAGTCGGCTCATCGGCGATGATTAGCCTGGGACTGCAGGCAAGGGCCGCGGCGATTGCCACCCTCCTCCTCATCCCGCCCGAGAGCGTATGCGGGCAGGAACGCGCCACATGCTCCGGATTGTAAAGACCCATGCTCTCCAACAGTGAAATGACCTTCCGGTGCAGGGATGCGCCTGTGAGCCCTTCGTGATAATAGAGAGTTTCGGCTATCTGGTCTTCTGCCGAGAGTACAGGGGTCAAGGCTGTAGCGGGGTTCTGGGGGATGTAGGCTATCTCCTTTCCCCGCATTTCTCTAAGCTCTTTCTCCTTGAGAGAAAGGAGATCCGTCCCGTTGAAGGAGATTACTCCCTTCGCTTCGGATCCGGCGGGGAGGAGACCCAGGATGGCAAGGCTTACAACAGTCTTCCCGCAGCCGGACTCGCCTACAAGTGCGGTGATTCCCTTCTCCGGCACGGAAAGGTCCACGGGTCCAATCAGGGTTTGCGGTCCGGAACATGAACACATCCTGATCGACAGTTTCCTTGTAGCAAGAAGCTCCGAATTCATGTCTTTCACATCCGTGCAAGTGTCAGGCGCGGGTTGTTCGCCTCTTCGGTCCTGGTTCCGAGAACTCCCAGGGCAATCGAAATTACCGTGATCGCGATGCCGGGCGGGACGAGCCACCACCAGAGCCCGAGGGAGAACCCGCCGTACTGGGTTGCCCGGGAGATCATCTGGCCCCAGTCTGTGACATTCGGGTCCACGAGGCCGAGAAATCCAAGGCCTACCCCGATAACCATGAAGTGCTGTGCGGTTGATACGAACTTGACCGACAGGAGGGGTCCGAGCGCCGGAAGGATGTGATGGCGCATGATATACCCGTCCCCCGCCCCAAGTCCCCTGACGCCCTCGATGAACGGCGCCTGGGATGTGGAAAGGACCTGCGACCGGATGAGGCGTATCCCGTGGATACCGGCCAGGACCCCCATGATCAGGGCGATGAGGAAGAGCCCGGGGGTGAAGAAGAGGGTCAGGACGAGGAGCAGCGGGAACTGGGGGATAGCCATCATGACGTCGATTATCCGGCTGCACACTTCGTCGGTCCGCCCGCCGGTGTAGCCGAGCGCGATTCCAACGGTGGCACTGATGGTGACTGCGATTGCGGCTCCCGCAAAACCGATGACAAGTGCAAACCTGGTCCCGTATACCAGTTCAGCGGCGATATCTCTTCCCAGGTCGTCGGTGCCCAGCAGGTGGTCGGGACCCGGTGACTGGAGCGGTGGTCCGCACGAAGTCATTGGAGAGTATGGGGTGAGGAGCGGGGCTGCAATGGCGATGATAACGTAAACCGCGATTATGGAAAGTGCAAGCCCCAGGAGTATCCTCTGTTTACTCGCCATATCTTTTCACCCGTGGATCGAGAAGGGGATAGGAGAGGTCGACGACCAGGTTGGCAACAATTATCGCGACCGTGTCCAGCAGGAAGATTGCCTCCAGAACGGGAAGATCCCTGTTCTGCAGGGCTTCCGTGGTCAGGAGCCCGACGCCGGGCCATGAGAAGACGGTCTCGACAAAGACGCTCCCCATGATGAGGCCTGCAATCTGCAGTGCGCTCATGGTGATAACCGGAAGAAGAGCACAGCGGAACGCGTGCCGCACTACGCGGGTCTCGGGGAGCCCCCGTGCCCGGGCAAAAAGAATGTAGTCTTCCTGAAGGGTATGTATCATCGAGTTGCGCATCAGGTAGTAGGTGCCGGGTATCCCAACGAGAGTGAGCACAACAACCGGGAGGGCGGCATGCCAGAGAACGTCCTGTATCGAGAGCCCGCTGTCCAGGACGGTAAGACTGGTATATCCACCCAGGGGAAAGAAAGGTATGAGGAACGCGAAGAAGAGGATGGCCATGGTCCCCCACCAGTACGAGGGAATGGCCCGTACCGCCATCATGAATGCAAGCAGACTCGAATCGGTTCCCGATCCCTGTTTCCAGGACGACCAGACACCCAACAAGACCCCGATGAAGAGGGAGAAGACCGCGGCCGGAATGAGCAGCAACAGCGTCCAGCCGATGCGATCGGCGATCAGACCGCCTGCAGGGACACCGTAGAGGAATGACGTCCCTGTATTGAAGGTGAAGGCACCGGAAAAGAATGTGACGAGCTGGGCGTGAAGAGGCCGGTCCAGCCCGTTTGCACGGTAAAATGCCTCAACCGTCTCTTGCGGAAGAGTATTTCCGAAACTCAGGACCAGGTTGCTCACGAAATCGCCGGGCATGGTCCTCAAGAGGAGAAAGATGATGCATGCTGCAATGAAAAAGGTGATGATGCTTATTGCCAGCCTTTTTACCAGGTAATTCCAGTACATCTTCCTCACGGTTTGAGTTCGGATCGGATTTATCGCCATGAACCTGTTCAGGACGATGCATCGACCGGGCGGATGACAGTCAGCACCCGCATGTCCACCACCCCGTTCGCATCAACGGCCTCTTCCCAGCCGCGGAAACGGTCGGTCCGGTATGCGGCGACCGTATCGGTGCTGCAGATCGGCACGGTGGGAATGTCCCGTGCAAGTATCTCCTGCATCAGGTATCCTGTCTCCTTCCTGGACTCACGGTCGGTCGTATTCCGGACGTCCTGGGCCAGGGCGTCATACCCGGGATTGTGGTACCGGTAGTAGTTCTCATCGCCGAGCGGGGTGTAGGCAAAGTTTACGAGGTCGTCGGGATCGTCATGCAACCCTGAAGGCATGGCGTCGATGAATACCGGGGCGGTGCTCATTGCTTTCCTGTATTCCTTCTCGTTGTCGTAGGCCACTGTCTTCAGACCGATTCCGAGACGCGCCAGGTCCTCCCGGAAAATGGTTACGATCTTTTCGTCGGCTCCGCCTATGGCTCCCTTCCCTCCCAGGGGCATTGTGAGTTCGACGGCTTTTCCGTCGGGACCGATCAGGGAGCCCGAGGCGTCTTTGCCGAATCCTGCATCATGAAGCAGTTCTTCTGCAAGGGGGATGTTGTATCCGTACAGGCCTGTGATATCAGGGTTGACGAAGTCTCCGGCAACCCCCGGTATCAGGAAGGTCGTTGGATTCGGCCGGGCATAACCGAGAAGGGTGGAGATGCGGTCGCGGTCCACGGCGTGGGAGATCGCTTTCCTGAATAAGGGGTTGTCTGCCGGATAGACCTGGGTGTTGAACGCAAGTTCATAGCCCGT
>DAWO01000025.1 GCA_002509485.1 Methanolinea sp. UBA477 | reverse complement strand
GCCAATTCCGCATCGATATCCTTCATCTCCTGGTCAATCTCGATCTTTCTTAAGGATATCTTGTTCAGGGCATCCTGCAGGGGCATGTTGGCGTAGTCCTTCGGGATCCTGATCTCGTTGACGTTTTGGGAGAAGAGAAATGAATGGACCTCTTCGGAATACTTCTTGTTGAATACCGTGATCGCAGCAGTCGTCGTCTCGTCGAGATCAGCAGATATGAATTCGAACTGGTTATGCGTGATATTCTTCAATATAGGGGTGATAAGGTCAAGGACGTCTTTGAACTCGCTTTGAATGAGAAGAACGGTAACTTCAAAGCCTTCCATCAACGGGAGCTGGGTTTCCAGGGGCTGAATTTTATCGAGTATATTTTCGTACCGTTCCAGCGTAGTCTTGTTCAAATCCAGTTCGCTCTTCCGTGAGGCAAGCTCCCGTGTCCGTGTCTCAAGTTCGGTTATTCCTCCTTCTGCAATAGAGACAAGATCGCCGGTGCTTTTCCAACGGAGTTCTTCAAATATTCGGCCCTGTTCTGCACTGTTATCCGGGATCCTTGGGAGTATCTGGAAAATACCGTTGATCTTCATCAGGACGGACGTGAGGTCGTCCTGGTTGACCAGTTCCATCTTGTTGAACAGGCCGTGATATTGGGCGATACTCGCATCCTGCAGATGTATCGTGCCCTCCTGGTAGAGAACATCAACGATATTCTGGTGTTCTTTTTTTGGCCCTATTACAAGGACGTTCTCCATTCTCTGCCGCATACCGGCTACTCAAATGCAACTTTCTCGACAATTCTTCGTGCTGCGTCTGCGACCCTGGATTCTCCCCTTCCTGCGGTCTCGAGCCGGCGTGCTTCTGCCTCGGACCGTAAGGCCTGCATTTCTGATTCGAGCTCGGCCATGCCCTGCGAGTATCTCTCCCGGGCACGTGATTCTCCTTCCTTCCTTGCACCTTCGATCATCTCGGAGGAGCGTTGCTTTGCGTCCGAAATTATTGCCTGGGCCTGTACCCTCGCATTCTCTTCCTGCTCTTTTAATTCAAGTTCTTTTCTCTTGACCTGTTCGAGGAGAGACGCCTCTTCTTCCATTTCATCACCTAAACCAGACCGTGTTTCTGCTTCAATGCCGATGAGACCCCATAATGTGGGTCGCAATACTCGATCTTCCTCGGGAGATTGCCGTCTTTTTCAGATGCCCGGACTATACGCTCTTCACAGCGTTTTAGCGCCACCATTCGTAATTTTTCAATCATTTCGAGGTTTGCAGAGCGCATTGTCCGGGCCCCTGGAATTGTGTGGGATCGCGGAATACTTGGTATACCAGCATATATATCTTCCCCCGAAAATAGGGGATGTCCGATATGAATCTCCCGGGCGGATGTGTGTTGAAAAATACCGGGCATGAGTGTGGCATGAACAGGTATATCTTATACTGAATCGATTCCGGTATACAGGAGATTCGTCTTATTCCGGCGGACGAAAGGATGGTATGGTATTGATGTTTACGAGGGTTTTATTTCCGACGGATTTTTCCGAGCATGCAAAAAGGGCCCAGGACTGTATAGCACATCTTCCGGGGATACACGAGGTTGTCCTTCTCCATGTGGCTGAAACCGAAAAAACGGGCAGGGAACGCTGGGTCGAAGGCGCAATCGAGAAGACCATGATGCAATCCCTGAAGGAAGAGAAGGCTCTTTTGGAAAAAAACGGGCTTGTGGTGAAGATACGGGTAGAGCCCCCCAGGGCCAGATCGGTCGGTCAGGCCATTGTCGATGTCGCGGCCGAAGAAGAGGCGACAGTTATCGTGATGAGTGCACGGGGGAAGAATCTCATCAGGGGTCTTTTGCTTGGCAGCGTTTCATCACACGTTCTCAGGCTTGCCCCGATTCCACTTCTCATCATGCGATATAGGGTAATAGAGAGTCTGTCGGGTATCATATACCAGAAATTCTGCCCCATGATTCTTTCGAAGGTACTCTGTCCCACCGATTTTTCCACATTCTCTGACCAGGCGATCAGAACTGCCAGCGACATTCCGGGAATAGGGTCAATGGTTCTCCTGCATGTCATCTCCAGGGGCGAGACCAAGGAGGAGATCCTGGAAAATGAGGCCCATGCCATCAAAAATCTTGAAGAGTCCCTCGAATACCTTGAAAAGAAGGGGGTTCCGGCCACAACAATTGTCCGGAGAGGCAGCCCGACAGATGAGATCAACCACGTTGCCGAAGAAGAGGATGTATCACTCATATGCATGAGTTCCTACGGGAGAGGGTGGTTTGAAGATCTGCTGGTCGGGAGCACGTGTGCAGAAGTGGCGAAAAATACGACGCGCCCGATCCTTATCCTGAGATAAAAGAACAGCCCCGGGTATCAGTCATTCAGTCACATACAGGAGGAGAAAGAGGAGAACTCCTGCGGCTATCCAGAGATAGATAATAATCTGGAGTATCTTCATGATCACCGCAGCTTTTTCACGGAAACGGGGATCTTTTGACAGTCTTCCGAATATATTCTCATCCACGTGGTTCTTCTCTCCCGGAAAAAACAAAAACTCCTAATGCGCCTGGATAATATTTTTTGTCCTCTTCCTCCTGAAGAGATCCTCGCGCTCCCTCTCCTCGAGGTGCATCTCGATATATCGACGGGTAGCCTGGAGTCTTGGGATCAGGATATTTTCAAGCGCATTCACTCTCCGCCGGGTATTCCGGATCTCCAGAGCAAGTCTCCGCACAGTCCCCTCCAGTTCCGCCAGTTCGAGTATCCTCCTCGTCGAGTGCTCAAACCGCGTGGCAGCACTGTCGAGATGGGTGTTGGTGCCGAGATAACTGTATCCCGTCCGGGAATATGTCCGGTGGGTTTCCGGGACAACAATTCCGGGAACACGGACACCCATGATTGAGCGCGTATCCATGGAGAGATCATCCATCTTCGGGGTTGATCCAGCTATCTCCTCGAGCCGGTTCCTCCCGATCACCAGGTGGGCTGCGGACAGTGCATCCAGGGCACGATCAACATCCTCCTGGACTTCCCTTTTGAGACGGAGATATGAATCCAGGTACCTGAAGAATTCCATCACCATCGCATCCAGTTTCTCCTCGAGAAGATCGTGGCCTCTCTGGGCAAGCACCTCCTGTCTTTTCAGCTTGAGAAGTTCAATTCTCGTGGGGCGGATACCGCTTATCGGCAGCTTGCTCATGTCTGCGATCTCCGGTGGGCAGGGTGGTATTTTGCGATAAAACGGGTGTCTATCCTCTTCAACTCGGATTCAGGCAGGATGGAGAGCAACTCCCAGGCTATGTCGAGCGTCCTGTGGAACGAACGGTCCTCGTACTGTCCCTGCGCGATAAACTCGGTCTCGAAACGTTCAGTAAACGCGAGGAACTGCCTGTCGGTATCAGAGAGCCCTTCCTCACCGATCACTGCAACCAGGTTCTTGATCTTTATCCCCTGCGCATAGGCAGAATAGAGCTGGTTGTTGACATCCGCATGATCCTCCCGTGTCCTTCCTTCACCGATTCCACCCTGCATCAGTCGCGAAAGGCACGGCAGGACGTTTATCGGGGGATAGATACCTTTCCTGTGGAGGTCGCGCGAAAGGACGATCTGCCCCTCGGTGATATATCCTGTCAGGTCGGGTACAGGGTGGGTTATATCGTCGTCAGGCATCGTCAGGAT
>DAWO01000034.1:1800-3151 GCA_002509485.1 Methanolinea sp. UBA477 | reverse complement strand
AGAGGAGGATAATGAGGCAGAAGCAGAGTTCGAGAGGATTGTGAAGAAGATAGAAAAGAGAGAGGATGCGGTACAATTGTGATCGCCGCATTACGAACCGGATCGATCCAGACATTCCCCGCCTTCTCCGACGCCGACAGGCTCACCACCCCAACGGCTTCATCCGTCATAAGCAGCCGGACCGCCGGGGGTTCACCAACGGCCAATACTCGCCAAAACCGCCCCACCTCTTGAAAATGTCGACCAGTTCTTTGTAACTGGATCCTGAGGATTGTTCACACACACCCGAGGTACTTCATCGCCCTGTCCCTGACCCTCTCCATCATCCATATCCTCTCCTCTTCGAATCCCTTCTCTGCGAGGATGTTCATGGTGAAGGTGACCGAACTTCCGGTGCCGATGCCCCCGAGGACGAGAGGGCTTGTGCTCGCCGAGGGTGCGAAGTAGAGTTTCTCCAGCTGCAGATCGCCGAACGTTGCCGGGATGCCGGCGCGGCCCAGGTTGGTGGTGATGATATCAGGGAGAAGCGTGAGGGTCCTTTCAGCAAGGATGTGGGCGATGTTGTCTCGTGCGGCTGCGAATGCCGACAGTTTTTCGTACCGCGGGTCGTCCTTTTTTACCTCCTTTGCGTAGAGCGTATAGCTCATGAATGCGTCCATGAGCGTCGGATCGAAGCGCTCTATCTCGGCCGCCGGGCCGAAGAACTCCCGGGAACCGATCTTTTCCCGCGTTTGATCGTGAAAATCCCGCGTATTCTCCCAAAACGATCTCTCTCTGTCATACCCTGTCCGGACCTGTACGCTCCCCACGAAGAGGCAGAAGACGTTCCCGACCGGATTGTCCAGGCGCTTCCTGAGGTCGTAGGGAAGAACGACAGTGTACTTCCGTGAATTGCCGGCCTCATCCTCCCGGTCAGCGTGTGTGCCTGCAGGGGTTGAATCATCACCTTCTCGCACACCTTCTCCAGCCTTTCCGGAATAATCCGGTAATCTCACCCCTGGACCTGAACCATCACTGTCTCGTCCTTCCCTGCCTTCTGTTCCAACCTGAATGCTGCCCGCATCTCCTGCCGGCAATCCGGGTTTCCCTAACCTCCTCTCCTCCAGGAGATCCTGCCAGGCGGCGAGGAATGCCATGGTCACGGCCGACCCGACCGTCACGTCCTGCTCGCGGCAGGCGGCGAGGAGGGCTTCCGCGTCATCTCCCTCGAGTTCGAAGAGGACTATCCGGTAGGCGTACTTCTCCCAGAAGGCGTGATGGATCGAGATGAGATCCTCGTGATCGAAGAACCAGGGGTCCTTTCGCCACCTCTTGTTGATGATTCCCATGGAGTATCCCCTCGTGAACCGGT
>DAWO01000034.1:0-1745 GCA_002509485.1 Methanolinea sp. UBA477 | reverse complement strand
TGCTGGCAGAATATGACGAGATCAGATACTTCCTGGGAGGAGAGAAGGACGAACCGTGACAGGGGGGCTGTGAATGGATCGAAGGGGACGGTATGCTCGTGCACAACCTCATCGAACCATTGCGTATCCGACTCCCGGGGGCATACGCGGAGCGGGATTGCCGACGGGTCGCCCCGGGTGAAGAAGGCCTCTTCCGGAGAGCCCATCACCACCTTCGCGGCGAGAAGGGGATGGATCCGGGCGGCGGCATCGATCCCCTTCCTGATATCCCCGGCTCTCACGGGTCCACGGAGACGGGCACAGACGGCGATGTTCGCGGACGGGACGTGGAGGAATTTCCTCTCGTTGTTCGCCATCCGGCGGATTATTTCGGGTTTGTTGCTGCCTCCGGCGCCAGGGATCTTTCGGGTTTTCACGTTTCAGTCACCTCAAAAAGAGTGTCTTTGATGTTGGTATGCATACAGAGAGCACGGAATTTTCTGGATAACTGTACCCTGAACTCCTAATATGGTTGCTGTTCAGCGCCTTCCTGGCCCCTTAATGTCTTCTCCCGTGAAGAGTGCCTCACCCGGTATTCCCTTTCGGTGGATTTTTCCGTCCAAAAACCCATCGGACCAGAAAGAACACCACCGCCGAGACTGCTGCAATCTCCAGGTAGAACCCGAGATATGCCAGCAGGGTAAATACCGGATCGGCCCCGCCGTTGGTGATCTGACTCGTAAATGCGTCGAGAAACCAGCCGAAAAGGGGAACCCGATCTGAAAGCAGCGGTTCCGGTCCCCCGGGCCACATTTCCGGATTGACGAGAAATGCCACGATAAAGTAGAGTGAAATAACCGCAGACGCGAGCATGACCTGTGCACGCCCCATTCCGCTGAGTACTCCATNNATGGTCAGGGCGACTGGAGCGGGGCCTCCCGGATCGCCGAAACCCGCAACGATCGCTGCCATTGCTGCCAGGATTACCCCGAATATGAACGCCGCGGAGAGACGAATCAATCCTGATGATAGCCGGGACAGCCCCCGGTCAAAAAGGACGGCACATCCCCATGAGAAGAATGGCAACAGGAAAACGACGAAAAAACTCAATCTCCGACACCAGGCAATACCAGGTATTTTTTCTGAATCCCGATAATTGTTTTGTATCGTTCTGATACTAAAGACAGGGAACCACAATTTTTCCCGGTCATGGATCCGATCGGTGAGCCTGATACTCATTCGAGGGGCCAGACCCCTGCTTTCGATGGAGATCCGAACGGTGTTCGAAGCATAACTCCGCTCTTTGACCCCGGTCCGTTCTTCTCACACGTGACAGAGGGGAAGTGGATCTCTCATGGTCTGGACCAGTTTCCCCATCAGATCGGTGACATACCAACACGACGACCATTTCTTCTTCGAATGCTTTCACTCTCGCCCTGGCCGGTGACAATAGTCGGAACACTTCCGCTAATCGGAGGTTATGCACCGGATCTTTGTCCATTTCTTCCCCATGCTGCTGAAAGGACTGAAAACCAGCCCTTCCCGGTCCTCGCATTACTTCACCTTACTCATCTACTGCGGGACAACTCTGATCGCCTTCACCCCCGATTCACCGGCAGACCCGGGGGGCTGGATACGGGTCTTTCATGCAGTGGCCGGAATAATCATCGGCTGGCTCTTCCCCCCATGCCCGGGTCAGGAAGGAGAGGGAGAACTTCTGGACACGTTCACCCGGCTGAGACTCCAGGAACCGTTTTTCACCAGCA
>DAWO01000047.1 GCA_002509485.1 Methanolinea sp. UBA477 | reverse complement strand
GCCCGGCCTTTCCGGATTGGCTCAACGCCTGCTACAACCCGGGGATACACCGGCTCCTCCGGTTCTGGAGGGATATGATGGAAGAGATGGGGGTCGTAAAGAGGTGGTACCCGTTCCTGTCAACGACAGAAGATCTTCTCCTGGGCAGGCCGGCACAGCTCCGGTGCGGGGCGGGCCATTCCAACTATGCCATCATGACCGACGGAAGTATCGGCCCCTGCCCGGTAATGGTCGGAATGAAAGAGTATTATGCAGGCCATGTCGGCTCGACCTCGCCAGGCGACCTTCGCGAAATACCGATCGGCGGAGCATGCACCACCTGTGATGTACGGGACTTCTGCGGAGGCAGGTGTCTTTATTCAAATATCACGAACCTCTGGCCCGATGATCGGCGTATTCCCGTATGCGAATCGGTCAGGAATCTTCTTGCTGGTATACAGGAGATCCTTCCGGATATCCGGTGCCTGATGGAGTCCGGGAAAATTTCTGAAGAGGAATTTATGCATACCCGCTATAACGGGTGCGAGATCATTCCCTGATAGCGGGCAGTGAAAATCCCCTTACCGGTGGTACGGCTCCCCTCTTGAGATACGAAACGCCCGGTAGATCTGCTCCAGCAGGATAAGACGCGTCATCTGGTGGGTAAATGTCATCGGCGAGAGTGAGAGACGGAGATCGGCCTTGTCGAGGAGCCCCTCCGAAAGCCCCGACGCACCGCCGATAATAAATGCCAGGTCGCTTCTCCCGGAGAGTTCCCATCCCGTGATCTGACGTGCAAATTCTTCGCTTGTCCATGGCAGGCCACCTGGATCGAGTGCGACGACGAGGCTGTTTTTATTGATCGCTCGTAAGACTCTCCCGGCCTCACGCTGCATGGCACTGTCTCGCTCATTCCGGGAGAGCGGTTCCTGGAGCTTCTCTTCCTGTACCTCCTTTATCTCAACGCGGCAGTAGGAAGAGAGCCGCTTCGTATACTCGGCGATTCCCTCTTTGAGAAAATGTTCCTTCGTTCTTCCCACCGCGATTATCCGTATCTGCATCTGCCTGGTTATCTCATCGACATAAAGAAAGATAATCCCTGCGCCAGGCATGGGAAGGGCGGTTTTACTTTCACGGCACACGGCCGTGATTTAAACCCTGACCTGCGCACCTGTAGTGTGAGGAGGCGGAATAGAGATTCCCGTTCCGGGGATCGGATGCCTCCCCTCTGCAAAAACCCTTGAAATCGAGAAGCCTCGAAACTCCCCCCTTTTTCCGGGGTTTCTCCATTTATCCATTCAGGGTGGCCAGGTTGGCCGGAACGAAATTGTTGATTTTTAGCTTTTATCATACGCATCTCCCCCGTGCTCTTGCGATTGCAGACGCCGTCAGATTCGGGGATTGCACGGTGTAGCTGCCGGCCGAAAGCGTGGAATGTGTGGACACCCCGGGCGTTGGGAGATCCGGGGGTTGAAGGGACGCAGATCCCACCACATACCAGGATGAAGAACCCGATGATGGCACCAGAAAGCTGTTGTATAATTCCCGGGCTCCTTTCCTGCCGATGATGCCGACAGTCTCTCCCCTGAACGACGGCCCGGTACCAGGGAGAATGGATGAGAACCATGACGATGGATCCCATGGCAACACCCGGACCCCCGGCGGACCCTCCCCCTTCCTGCCATGATGTACCATCCTGCGCCAGAGGATTGATGGATAGGAAAAAAATGACCAATCCGGGAGAAACAGGAGATATGTATTTTAAGACAAGACCCTAACAGAAAAATATGGCCCTCCGATCGATCAATCTCCCCGGGATAGGTACGAAATACGAGCTTGAAACTGAAAAAAAAGATGTTGTGGCCGTTTTCTTCCTGAAAAACGGGAATATTCAGATGTATACCCTCCCGCACGACTCTTCCGACCCCAGTGTTGCAGAACTGACATCTGCAGAGGCGAGAAGGCTCGGGACAATTCTTACAGGGGCCATCATGGAAGCGGACAGGGAGAGCGTTGAGATCGCCTTCTCCGCCCTGTCAGATCTCCGCATAAGCATTCATACATATACCATCGGGAAACGTATGGCCAACAAAAGCCTGGAGGAACTCCAGATCAGGGCCAGGACCGGTGTCACGATAATTGCCGTCTCGCGAGGCGAGAAGAATGTCATCAACCCCCCTCCATCTTTTGTGTTCCATGAAGGGGATACGCTGGTTGCAATCGGTGAGACGGACCAGCTCAAAACATTCGAGCGTGAAATCATGGTGGATTGATGGAAGGGATAGTCCTCGCGCTATTCGTCTGCCTGATACTCGCCCTCTTCACGAAGCGATTCGCGTTACCCAGCATACCATTCTATATCATCGCAGGTCTCCTGCTCGGAGAGAGCGGCCTTGAACTGGTGGCAGCCGATGAGATCTCCAGGTTTTTGACCGATCTCGGGTTGCTGTTCCTGCTCTTTTTCATGGGGCTTGAGATCAAGCCCGGCCGGATCTGGCGTAACCAGTCCGCCTTTGTCTCGAGTGGGTTGATTGACCTCCATATCAACATGATCCTTGGCTTTCTCGTTGCATATGCACTTGGATTCTCGTTGTTTGATGCGGTGATCATTGCCGTTGCATTTTACATAAGCAGCACCGCCATGGCCGTTACCTCCCTGATCGAGAATCACAAGCTGCTCCTTCGTGAATCAGAGACGGTTGTCTGGCTGATGATCTTCGAGGACATCGTGCTCATCATCTTCCTCGCATTCATGGGAAATTCCGGTGGCCATCCGCTTCTCATAGTCGTCAAGATATGCATACTCCTCGGAGCAATCATCGCGATCACGCATTTTGCGAGGCACTACCTGATATCAATACTCAAGCGGGAGGATGAACTGCCCGTATTGCTCACATTCTCTGCGGTCCTCGGAATTGCGGCCCTCTCGAACACGATAGGCGTCCCGGAATCCTTCATGGTGATCGCATTCGGGACAATCCTCGGCACCATCGACCCTATCGCCTTCGAGATCCACTCAAAGCCGTTCAAGGACGTCTTCCTTGTCGTATTCTTTGTATTTTTTGGCATCACCGTGAACCTCTCCTCAGGAGAGATCTCGCTCTTCGCCATCATCGCCATCAGTCTCCTTGCGATCTTCTCCAAGTTCCTGTCAGGGATGGCGATTGGGAGATATATCCATAAAAATCGCCACTCAGGAATCGAGATCTGGTCAAACACCGCCAGCCGCGGGGAATTTTCCATTGCCATTGCAGCCATCTACGGATCGGCCGCAGTATCAGGCACCATCGCGACAATGGTGATTATTACCTCGATAATCGGTGCCTTCGCTGCAAAATTCAGTGGAAGAATCCAGAAAAAATTCAGTTCTTTGGGGAAACCGGTGCGTCCGGTGCCAGGGACCATAGAGACGGCGGATGATTCGGGGCGAAAGACCGATGAAAACCCGCCGGAATCTCCCTGAAATCTCTTAATATCATCCGATCTCTGAACGCATCCGGAGAAATACCGGCCCCCTGACATCCACCTTCTTCTTCCTGTCGGTGATTGCCCGCATGGCATACTCCCCGATTCGCAGGTTGATATCACTTGGCAGCTTGACCATCTTCACCTGGACTGTTGCGTCTCTCCCGCACCGGGCGTCCTCCTCGATCACGGCCGCCCCGAGTGCCGCCGCAGCATCGAGGTAGCATATCCCGGCAGGAGTTCCCTCTCTCCTGACAGCGGCCCATTTCTCGGTGTCTGGCACACCAAGTACCGACCCTGAATGTACGAAGATCTCGTTTTGGCATGCCGGTCCGCAGAGGCGCGTATTTGATTCCTGTTCTTCCACAAACACTCTTACTGCATTTTCCGCGATAGTCCCTTCCCATGCCAGGAACGAGCAGGGGCCGGGCTCGTCTGCATGTGTGGTCGCGGTCTTTTTGATCGCTGAAGCGAGCAGTCTTCCCTCCGTCGTTTTCGGTTCCTTCCTGAATCCTATCGCCCGTGCGATCTCGAGATCGGAGAGAGGTGCCGGATAGAACTGCGGATATGTCAGCCGCCGGATATCATCCGACTTGCAGGTGAGCATGGCCAGTCTCTCGACCCCCAGACCCAGGTTCATGACAGGGATGCCGATTTCATATTCTGCCAGTGCAGACGGTGAGTACATGCCAAAGGTCGCCACTTCCACCCAGTCATGGACCGGATGGCGGGCATACACCTCGGTCTGCGTATCCGGCATATAATACTTGGAACGCTTCTCGTCGGGCGTGAACCGGAAGTCCGTGAAACCGAAAGCCGAGAGGAGTGCCTGGCTTACCGCTTTTCCCTCGTCAACCGAGATATCCTCGCCTGCAACGACGCAACTTGCCGAATGATAGCACATCAGCCGGGTCGGCCCTTCCTCCTGTTCACGCCGGAAACACCTGTCTACAGAGAAGAGGCGCAGGGGAAGGGGGCTCTTGTCCCAGATCGAGGAGAGGGTGAGGAACCACCCGCTGGTCATGTGGCTCCGGAGTGTGTTCCTGGATGACCGTGGTTCGAGGTCCCGGAATGCCTGGAAGACCCTGTCATAGATCTCCACCGTCTTGCCGTCATCGATGCGGAGTGCTTCCGATGTGGCATGGATGAGGTCGTCACCGTCAATTGCGGATTTCTTGTATCCCTGGAGGATCTCCCGGAGCCGTGCCTCCTCGTCAGGACTCACATCCTTTCCCGTTATCCGGGAGATGCCGTCCAGTTCAGGCCGCCCTATCCCCTGGTTCGGGCGATCCAGCCCGCCGAGATAGAAGACCCGGTCCAGGACAGCGCTGGCTTCTGGTCCGAACTGCCGGTACACATCCTTCTCCTCGACAATGATTGGATTGCATGTCTCGTCAAAACCGATCAGCAGATAGGTCTCCCGCAGCCGGTTGACCATCTCGTATATCGGGTGTGCCTGTGCCCTGGAATATGAAAGGCGGGGGTATCGCCCTTCCTGCCCTGGCGGAGTGAGGACCTCCGGACCCTCGTGCCATGCACGCTCAAAATTCTCCCGTGCCCGTTTCCTGAATGAATCTGTATCAAATCTCATCTTCTTCTCTCCAGACATACCACCCTGCTGGCCTGGTTCTCGTCCAGAACCTCATAGTCGGTACATGCGGCGACCTGTTCTGCAAACGACCTCACATGGGAATGTGGTGGCATACGGTCTCTCGTCAGACGTCTTCTACTGTACCCGAGAAACATATAGCCCTTCACTTCCACGTATGTCGCACCCGAGTCCTGGACCATGCGTCCGTACAGTTCCGGCATATGATCATTCAGACCTCTTACAAGCGTAATCCTGATAGCAGATCTCTTCTTCCCGAGCATCGAGAGGCTCTGCATGATGTAATCCCAGTAGTCTTCGTCCGGCCTGCAGACCTTCAGGTACGTCTCCCTCTCGGGCGCGTCCAGCGAGACATACAGCTGGAACGGGGTGCAGTCTTGCAGGACCCACGGACGCGTGCCGTTGCTGACAACGAAGGTGGTGTACCCCTTCTCGTTGAAGAGCGTCACCAGTTCGGGAAGCCGTGAATAGAGCGTGGGCTCTCCTGACAGCGATATCGCAACATGCTTCGGATCGAGCGCTTCAAGGAAACGCTCCTTTCTGACATATGGTGATACCTTGTACCCGGAGAGGGCTTTCTTCTGGAGCCGGGGAACCGCATCCACTATCTCCTGCGGTGAGCATTCGGTCTCTCCGGGAAAGACATGCTCAAACGATCTCCAGCAGAAGAGGCACCGCTGGTTGCACCGGAGGGTTGGGGTCATCTGGACGCACATGTGGCTCTCGATTCCGTAGAACTGGTGCTTGTAGCACATATCCTGGTCTTTCAGTGCCTTTTTGCACCAGAGACACGGCTTCACCGCTGCAGAGGCGTCCGATCGTACGAACTGGTATCCCTGCCGACGGAGGGGCTTACATTGTTCGGGGAGCATCGATCCCAAGGCTCTCCAGTGCCTCTCCAAGCGTGTTCTGCGTCGCCTTCACCAGGGTCAGCCGGCTCTTCCTGGTCAATCCCTCGCTTTTGAGCACCGGTTCGTAGTGGTAGAAGCTGTTGAAGAGATCGGCGAGTTCCCGGGCATAGATTGCAAGGAGGTGAGGTTTGAGTTCCTTTACCACCATCTCTATGGTGTATGGGAACTTTGCCAGGTGCTTTGCCAGTGCGATCTCGCTCTCGCGTTCCAGGGTATACGCCTCCTCGAACTCCCCTGCCTTCTCAAGGATACTGCATGCCCTGGCATACGCATACTGGATGTACGGGCCGCTCTGGCGCTCGAAGTCCAGTGCCTCTTTCCAGTCAAAGACCGTGCTCTTCTCAGGGGATATCTTGACGATGTCGTACCGGATAGCAGCAAGCGCGACCGATCGTGCGATTGCATTCCTTTTATCTTCATCAAGTTCCGGCCGGCGTACGGTGACCTCTTCGAATGCCTTTGCGGTGACCTCGTCGAGGAGCTGGTCTGCCGACACGAACTTTCCTGCCCGCGTACTCATCGATCCTTCAGGAAGCGAGACGAACTCGAAGTAGACGATCTCGGGGAACTTCTCTCCCTGGAGTTTTAAGGTGGCGATCAGCTGTGCACCGATGAGCTTGTGATCGGCTCCAAGCACGTCGATCATTCGGTCGAAGTTTCTCCCTTTCCATATGTGGTATGCGAGGTCCCTTGCAGCGTATACCGATGTCCCGTCGCTTCTCCGGAGGACATATTCCTTCTCGAACCCGAACTCCGAGAGATCGAGCCACATTCTCCCGTCAGTGTGGCATTCATCCAATCTTTTGATCCGATCGAGAACGCGTTCGGTATCGCCGTTCCTGATGAAATCGCTCTCCCAGACAAAGCGGTCATGGTGGGCGCCCAGCCGTTCCAGCGTCACTTTAAAGCCGTCGAGACACTGGGAGACGGCCGACCTGAAACTGGCCGAGACCGCCGGATCCCCGCTCTCCACGTCCTGCATCAGGGAGTCGATCTCCTCCACGATCGAAGGATCCCTCTTTATCTCCCTGTTTGCGGCGATATAGACACGCGCAACGTGGTGGTCTCCCTTCTCACCCTCATTCCGGCTGATGCCAAGCTGGGAGAAACCCCAGGACACGATGGCGATCTGCCTTCCCATGTCATTGACGTAGTATTGCACTTCCACGCGATGCCCGGCCTTTTTGAGACACCTGGCGAGGGTGTCGCCGATGATGGTGTTTCGTATATGTCCGACGTGGAGCGGTCCGTTTGGATTGGCGCTGGTATGTTCCAGGACAACGCGCCCGGGTCGCACGGGGACTGATCCATACCCTGGCCTGACCGCTTCTCTCAGTGTCTCCTCGATATATCCGGGTCCGAGGATGAAGTTGATGTAGGGTCCCTTCGCCTCCACCTGCACCGAGGCGAGCTCCGGGCGGCTGGAGAGTGTTGCTGCAAGTTCCGCCGATATCTGTGCAGGGTTCTGTTTTCTTGTTCTCGCGAGCGAAAACGCCACCGTGGAGGCGAGATCGGCATGTTCGCCACCCTCCACGAGCCCGACATCCGGAAGCCCGGTTACGACCCTGAGTTCGCCTGCAATGGTGTTGGAAATTTTCAGAAACATCAGAGTCCCGTCCTGTACCGTAATATTGCTGCTATCCCCCCGAATGCCGAGAAAAGGATCGATCCCTCCTCGAAATCGTTCGAGATTATCTCAACCTTCGTGCTGCTCTGATCGGCCAGGCGGGTGAGTTCCTCGATAATATCCACCTCCTCGTCGACGACGAGTGGAGCGGTGCACTTCCTGCAGGTATGAGGTATGATATCCTCGATCGTCTTTCCCGGTTCCAGCTGGATCGTGCGTTCTTCGGAGTGTCCGCAGTTCTGGCATTTTATCCTGATCCTGGATTTCCGGAGGCTTGAAGAGAGAAGGAGCACGTCCACGGCACCCAGTTCGAGGTTCTTTCTCACGCTATCCTCGCCGTATGCCGCAAGGCTGTCCTCTTGTACGAGCTCTTTTAAGAAGCGGTTCATGTATTCCTTCTCCCTGACCACTTCCATGCCCTTCAGGGCGTCCTTTGCGGCATCCACAAGTTCCGCAAGGCCATCTTCGTTCGTATACGCCACATCGAAGAGACCGATGATACGCTTCTGCACCTCGTGGTGGAAATACTCGCCTGCCTCGAACTCTTCCTTGGTCGGGCTCGGCCCCCCGATCAGGACCCCCTTGAACCGTTCAAAAAAATCCTTTTCGGCAAGGAATATTGCACTTGCACGCTCTCCGATCTTTGTATAGAATTCGTTGATGGC
>DAWO01000114.1:11642-14544 GCA_002509485.1 Methanolinea sp. UBA477 | reverse complement strand
AGGGGTGTCAAAAATCCAATCTCGCTTTTTTTGAAAAGTGGTTATAAACGGTCCTGTTCGGGATTGTCGCTGATACAGACCGACTTGACATGCGGATTGGATCGTACAGTTCAATCCCGCCCGGATTATAAATCTGCAGTAAGGAGGCCTCCGGGGTGAAATGGCCCTGCATAGTGGTGCAGAATGCTTACGATACATTGCATTGACATGCAGGTTCATCTGGAACGGCCAGGCCTGCACGACGTTTAACAGGCTCTTTTCTGCCTGGTGTGGGCAGGATTGATGAACCAAATACATGTTGTGGGAGCTATCCGCCCCCACACCCCATGTGCGATGCCACGCCGCCGCCCGAAAATACCGCGAGGCTTTTCGCCCTCGACCCGGAGTGAACTGCGGTCACCTTCAGATTCACAGTCAAATTGAGCAGTTGGGTATGAGTTCTGTGAGGACGCCCCGGCGGCGGTTGTGAGTGACTGAATTGGTATGGGAGATAACAATTCGATTCAGTCTCCCCACACAAAACAGCGAGGAGGCAATTGACAAGGATGGAGGCGGACCGGAAACGAGAGATGAAAAAATACTGGTGATCGCTCTGCTTGAAATAATTGAAATGAAAGGTTCCAATCAACAAAAATGGGCCATATACTCTTTTTCGAGAACCGGCCCTCTGCCCTGGAAACGATCGGGACCTCCATTCTCTTTTTTTGGTTTTCTCTCATGAATCCGAAATCCTCGCAGGAGAAACCGGATAATCCGAACAAGATTAGGCTCCGGTTCATACCCACCTAATCCCGAATGAATAACCGGAACGAAATGCATGATGCTGATAGATCTGGATTCCAATGATTGTGTACGTGTCGTGGCGGTTGAAGGGGGGCGGTGCATGCGCCAGCAGCTCGCCCTCCGCGGCGTTGCCGAAGGCTGCATGCTAAGGATCATTTCGCGTTCTTGCGGGCCCGTTGTCGTAGAAGTAAACGGAAACACTCTCGCCCTTGGGAGGGGAATGGCCCAAAAAATCAGAGTCACGAGGCTGAATGGATGCTGAAAACATTATCAACACTTGAATTCGGCGAGACCGGCAGGGTCACGGAGATCCGTGCATCCCGGCACGAGCTGAACTGCATGGGACTTCGAACAGGAAAAAAACTGAAAATGATAACGCGACAGCCCATAAAGGGCCCTGTCGTCGTGCTCATCGATGAAGTGGAGATCGCCATGGGGCTCGATCTTGCGGCGCAGGTGACGGTCAATATCGAATAATTACGGCCTCTTCGGAGAAAAAGCATGAAAGAACAACCAGATAATACCATTACCGTCCTCATGATGGGAAATCCCAACGTTGGGAAGAGCGCCCTCTTCAACCGGCTCACCGGTGCCAACGCGGTCGTCTCCAATTACCCGGGGACGACTGTCGATTATACCGCCGGGAAGCTGATCGAGGGACATACAACCTACGAGATCATCGATGCCCCCGGCACCTATTCGCTCGAGCCGCACGACGCTGCCGAGAAGGTTGCCGTCCTGCTGCTCGATGAGCGCCGGGGCGACGTGGTGATGATCGTACTCGACGCGACAAAGATCGAGCGTGGGCTCTACCTCGCCTTCGAGATCATGGAGCGGGAATACCCCTGCATCATCGCGCTCAACATGACGGATGTCGCCCACGACAAGCAGATCAAGGTGAATGCCGCCGGGATCCAGCGCCTGCTCGGCATCCCTGTGGTTGAGACTACGGCGATAAGCGGTGAAGGCGTAAAAAAGCTCGCCGGAGCGATTCGCAAGGCGCAGGTGGCAGATATGGATGCCATACGAAAGCGCCTGGAGGGATCCGGAGAGGACAGAGATGAGACGGTCCCGTGTCCCGGTTGCGGCGGCTGCAGGGGGTGCGGATAAATGAACCTTACCGAAGACGAACGCTGGGATCTCGTCGATTCCGTCACGCAAAGGGTTGTATCATTCGGAGTCTACCGGCAGACGATCGGCGATGTCCTCGGGGAGCTCACGGTAAAACCGGCAACCGGCATCCCGGTTGCACTGGCGGTGCTCTACGCCTTCTGGAGCATCTTTGGGTCGTTTGCAGGTGCGCTCGTAACCGACGGTTTCATGGTCAAGCTCTTCGACAATAACTGGCTCCCATGGCTCCAGTCGGCATGGCCCGACCCGGACAGCATCCTGTACTATCTCTTCGTGGGCGACCCGTTGGCCGAAAACTGCTTCGAGGCGTTCGGCATGCTCACATCCGGCCTCTTCGTCGCCATCGGCGTGGTGCTGCCGGCGGTGCTCATCTTCTACCTGATGATGACCTTTCTCGAGGACTCGGGCTACCTGCCCCGACTCGCGGTCCTCATGGATTCCGTGCTTCACCGGATTGGGCTGCACGGGTATGCCATCGTGCCGGCAATCCTTGGGCTCGGGTGCAACGTCCCGGCCGTGACTGCGACCCGCATACTGGAGACCCGGAAGCAGAGGTTCATGATGATGACCCTGCTCGCCATCTTCATCCCCTGCGGCGCACAGCTCGGCGTGATGCTCGAGGTCATCCCCGAGACAGTGGGGCTTGTCATGATCTACCTCATCGTCGGTTTCGGGATCTTCGGACTCGTCCTCGACCGAATCATTCCCGGCAGCAACCCCGAGATACTCGTCGACGTTCCCCCCTACCACTGGCCAGTGAGGGGTAATGTCGCCAAAAAACTCTGGAACCGGACGAAAGGCTTCTTAAAAGACGCATTACCCTTCGTTCTCCTGGGTGTCCTGGTCGTCAACGTCCTCTACCTGGCCGGTGTCATCGATGCGCTCGCAAACTTCTTCGAACCGCTCTTTGTCACCTGGTTCGGGGTGCCGAAAGAGACTGTAGGGCCGCTCATCGCGGCGTTCCTCCGGAAAGATCTCGCCGTCGCAC
>DAWO01000114.1:0-11635 GCA_002509485.1 Methanolinea sp. UBA477 | reverse complement strand
GGAAGGCTGGAAGGAGCTCATCGCGGCGATTGCTGTGCTGATAGCGGTGGTCTTCATCTACGGCGGACTGATTCACGCCATAGGAATCCTCCTGGGGGTTGCATAAATGAACAGGAACAGCAGCATATCTACAATATACATCGGCCTGCTCGGACTGGCCACGGTCGCCTTCGGCCTGGCCGACATCCTCGTCTGGGCAGGAGCAAGCCCCGGCATATCGTTCGGCATTCTCGAAATAGCAGGCGACGACTTCTTCCGCTGGGCATGGGGAGGGGTCATCATGGTCTCTGGCGGCCTCTTCATGATCAGCGGGATGAAGGATGCGGGTAAAAACCTCCAGCAGTTTGCAAAGGTCGTACTCGGCACCATCATGGTATGGATCATCACCGGAACCGACATATTCGCCAGGTTCTGCGAGAGCGTCCCCGCAGGCGAGGAGGCGCCGGAGTTCTTCAACTCCCTTGCAGGGTTCATCGGCGGGTTTGCCCCGCCCTACCCGCCGGCGATACTCCTCCTGCCGTTCACGCTGGTGATCGCCTATTTCTTGTTCACCCGGGAGTTCTCTGAGACATAACCAAGATCCTTGTGAAATGGTTGTCATTCAGGGATGATCTCCTGCAAAAGCGGTCCTGCTCTGCATCGCAGTCATAGTATGATGGTGATGGGAATCAGGCGTTGCAGATACGGACCTGAACATAAAGGATAACACGAAAAAGCCTAATTTTTTTCTGGAAACAGAATGAAAATGAGTAGTCGGGGAATCTCTCAATTAACTGCAGG
Organism: Methanolinea sp. UBA477; assembly: GCA_002509485.1. Taxonomy (GTDB): domain Archaea; phylum Halobacteriota; class Methanomicrobia; order Methanomicrobiales; family Methanospirillaceae; genus SD8. Next base: position 10,855 of record DAWO01000114.1, on the reverse strand, counting down.
TCTATTGCCATGGCAATAGTAAAAAGCACTATTCCTTCAGACGAGTCTCATAGTAAGAAAGAAAATCCTTTACCAGTTCCTCACGCGACGGTCCGGAACCGATGTAATCCCGGAAAAAACGTATCTGCGTGATGTCCTTCTCGCAACTGCAGGTCTATTGCCATGGCAATAAAAAAACACTATTCCTTCGGACGAGTCTTACAGTATGAGAGAAAATCCCTTACCAGTTCCTCACGCGATGGTCCGGAGCCGATGTAATCCAGGAAGAGCCGGATCTGCGTGATGCTCTTCTCGCTTAATTCATGTTCCATGGTGCAGGCATCTTTGTCTGCAACTTCTTCGGGGACATCGATTAAGAGGAAGAAATTCTTGAGCGTGTCGTGCCTGAACTTGATGACCTCGGCGATCTCGCGTCCCCTCGGGGTGAGGACCACTCCCTCGTACCGGCGGTACTCAACCATCCCGATGTGATCTAGCTTCTGGAACATCTCCACCACGCTCGACGGGCTGACACCGAGTTCCCCTGCCACGTCCCGGGTCTTTGCATACCCCTTTTCAAGGGAGACATTCAGGATTGCCTCCAGGTAATCCTCGGCCTTCTGTGTCAGCGAATACATGCTATCCCCTGATTTACATACATTTGCGATTGTTATTGGCGTCTACCACTTATTCAATTTCCTATTCAATGCCTGGCCTGATACGAGACGAAAGGACCACATTCGCCTCAATGAAGATGTATGTCCCTTTACCCGGACCACATTATCATGCGGAACTGGCCCGCAATATCCAGGAGGTATCAGTCTGCAGGTCATTCAATGCAAGGCAGCAATGAACAAGGATTGCCGGATCTTTGCCTGGGATGACGCGATGCAGGAGCAGGCTCCTGGGCACCGGAAGTGGTTCAACAAAGACCTCCTTTGACTGCGCGAGTCGGTCCCTCATGCATGGAAAAGTTCCCTGATAATGGGATGTCTAGGCATGTATCGGAGAGTTCTTTCTGCCGCTGACAGAGTCAATTGTAATAATCAGCTGAATTTTTAACCACGATTACCTCAAAAAAATATCTCTTGTGAGAGATAGAATGTATGTTACGATCCTCGAAAGCTGTGTGGGATACATGACAATGTTCCAATGGTGTAGCGGTTTTTGTCATCACCTCCTGCTCGTTTGAAAGGGAAAGATTCCTGCCCGGATATGATTCGGCTGGTCAGACCTCACATTCCCTGCAAAAATCGCGCTGCGCCTCGCCTGCCTTTTTCCCGCGAACCGAGACATTCTCGATGAGTCTCCTGATGGAATCCGGGATCTCCGTTTCACTCCCGATCCCCCGTAATCGTGTGGAAGAACTCATCGGAATGCACCTCCTTTCAGGGAGATGATTGCCGGTTTTTTCCGGTATGTCATCTCATCGATACTGCCCTTCTTATCGGTACCGGCTGCCGGCATCCTGCAGGTCAGGCTCCCCGGTCTTTTCATCTTGCCTGTGATCTGTCCCATCTGTTGACCCCGGCCTCTTATCTGAGGCCATATCATTCTCTCCTGTTCGGCAGCAATAGCATGTACCCTAGAATTGCTCGATTCCCTCCTGATATCGAAAAATATTCGGATATTCGGACGAATTCCGAAAGACGCCCGCATCTTTGAAACTCATCCCTATCATTCGGCGCAATTTCGATATGGGTGCAGGAAGGGAGATCGGGTTGTGTCACGAAAAAAGAGAATTTTTCAGGACTCGTAGGCAACCAGGATCGCCCCGGTATCCTTTTCGAGGGACTGGATCTTCGAGAGAGAGTCCGCAGAGAGCTTCTTGTACGACGGACCCCTGTCATACGCCACAAGGATAACTCCCAGTTTCCCCTCGAGCTTCTTTACTTCATCGACCTGGCTCCCCGATAGTGTTGCAGCCTTTGGACATTCCATTTCAATCACCGCTGCGATCTACTATGCCATTTCTCATATACTTACCCTAAAATAGAATTGAATTATCTCAATCTTTTTGGCTTAAGCCTGACCAAGGCATATATCCGCCGACATCTATCAGTCGCACGACTTCCACTAAAGCTGTCTTCGATATCCGAAACTGATGAGGCGTGGTGGCATGAATCCGATATTCTTTCGGGAGATCCTTATCAAGACCTAACCAGGTATCATTACCATGATGATAACAAGGAGCATCTGGCCACCGGAAAGAAAAAGTATCCGGTATTGCCTGGGCAGGTGGAAAAAACCAAGGCACGTTTCTGTGTACCGGCACAGGAGTTGCCGGAACAGGATCGAATACGAAGATATGTTGTACGAAATCAACGCAGACCAGACCGAGCGGCATGGTAACGGATGCTTATCGAATTCATTCAGGCGATAAAAATGCAAAGGTGATCGAATTGAAACAGGAATTCTGCATCACAGGCTGTTTCTGACGAGGTGCAAATAATGAACGAATTATTCTGGAAGATTTGTTTTTTACTCCTTTTTCTCACATGGGTTTCCGTTCGGGTGTATTACGGAAAGAAAGCCGCTGTACAGAAAACAAAAGAAAAAATACGGCCACTTCTTGAATCCGGGCTTGTGGGGCTGAACTTTATCGGTATGATGCTGCTGCCCCTCATCACGGTATTCACACCCTTCCTTGACGCATATACCGTTCCAGTCCCGGACCCTGTCAGGTTCGCGTTCCTCATCATCACCACCTTCAACATCTGGCTGTTTGCAATGATACACCGCGACCTTGGCGGGAACTGGTCACCAATCCTCGAGGTAAAGAAAGGACATCACTTGGTGAAGACAGGGGCATATAAAAGAATACGCCATCCTATGTACGTCCACCTCTGGATATGGGTCATTGCGCAGGGTTTCCTTCTTGCCAACGGGCTTGTCCTTATATACGGAATCGCTGCGTGGGGCCTGCTCTATCACATATGGGTGCCGAAAGAGGAGGACATGTTAATTGCAGAATTCGGCGATGAATACCGCGATTACATGAAAAATACAGGGAGAGTCGTCCCGAAGTTCTGATCCTTCACGCTTCCCTGAAAGATAATGGCCGCAGGCGGGAGTACAGGTTTATAACCCATGTATACTGGGCCACCATGATCCTGACGGATCCGCCCATGGTCAGACGTATGCTGTAATCAGAACTCGGACAGGTAACCGATTAGAATCCCGGCGCAAGAACCGTCACGACCCCGTGACACCGACAGGCCGTGCCGACAACAACATGCAACTTTCCTGGCACCCAGTCGAGAAGTCTTACAATGTCACTGCCCCGGAGTGCTCCCAATCCAGGCGCGAGCTGGACACTCTCGAGGATAAACGAATCCGGGAGGAGACCCCTGAGTATGTCATGAAGCGGAACTGTCCGGTCCTCGCCCGTGACCGGGCATGTATCGGGCGACGGGCAGTCGGGAAAGCAGGTGGCCTCCCGGTTCAGCGAGAGATATACCGAGCCGCCCTTTGAATCGAGCACCAGTTCAGGCGGGATGGCGGCTAGCAGATCCTGGAGTTTTTCAGGTGATTCGACGAATCCCAGCGACTCGCATACTAGGCCTGCCGCTACGTGCACCGGTGCGGTGGGAAAGATGTACTCAGGGCTGTAATCTGAAAATGCCCGGAAAGCGACATCAACTCCGCCATGCATTGTACTGCCGGTATACCCGGCTTCCCGTACCGCCTGGGCCGCCCGGCACTCCGGATCCGGATCTGTGATGATGAACTGCCTCTCCTGCCCTATGAGATATCTCACCGCCCGTTCACCATACCATCCTCCGCCTATCACAAGGTCCATAAAAAATTCAAATAAAACATATTTTAATTATAACAAATAAACTTTCATAATAATGCAGAAGCGTGAATACATCCTCTTCCTACTTCTCCTCGCGGCCGTGGTAAGCATTCTCGTCTGCACCGTCATAGGGCCGGCGGGAATCCCCTTTCTCGGACTGGCGGAGGACGAGTCCGCATCAATCATCCTCTTCTCGGTGCGGTTGCCCAGGGTGATTGCCGCCATGCTGGTCGGTTTTGGCCTGGCCGCCGCCGGAGTCGTGATGCAGGGCCTCTTCCGCAACTCGATGGCGGACCCCTACCTTCTCGGCACCTCGTCCGGTGGTGCGCTCGGGGCGGCGGTGGCCATCGTCTTTCTCGGCGGGGCATTCCACTGGGTGCTCGCATTTGTCGGGTGCTTCGCCGCCACCTTTCTCGTCTACGGTATATCCCGCCGTGGAGGCCGCATCCCTGTCGAGCAGCTCCTCCTCACCGGCATCGCCGTCTCCATGTTCCTCTCGGCAATACTCTCGTTCCTGATGTATACCGCCGGAAAGAGCCTCCACCAGATCTTCCTCTGGCTCATGGGCGGGTTCTGGAACATCTCCTGGAATGATGTCTGGATAGGCCTTTTCATAGTCCCTGCATCCCTTGCCCTCCTCCTCTTCTCCCGCGAGTTAAACATCTTCTCCCTCGGCGAGGAAGACGCCCTCCACCTCGGCGTGGATATCGAGTTCCTGAAGAAGGGCCTTCTCCTGGCAAGCTCGTTTATCACCGGTATCGCTGTCGCCATTGCAGGGAGCATAGGATTTATCGGACTGATAACACCTCACCTGATGCGGCTCGTGGTCGGCCCCGATCACCGCATCCTCATCCCGGCATCAATGATGGCGGGCGGGATTTTGCTCGTACTCTCAGACACACTCGCCCGGACGGCGGGAAACGAGGTTCCCGTCGGGGTGGTGACCGCCTTCTTCGGCGCTCCCTTCTTCATCTTCCTGCTGAAGCGGAGGTACATGGAATGATTGACCTCCGCGATGTCGACCTGGACTACGGGGCACATACCGTGTTAAAGGATGTCTCGTTCCAGAGCGGGAGAGGGGAGTTCTTAGGAATCATCGGCCCGAACGGCTCGGGCAAGACAACCCTCCTGAAGGCGATCTCCCGAATCGTCACTCCTTCGAACGGAACAATCCTGCTCGACCAGCGGGAACTCGCAGATTTCGCCCCCCTGGAGCTCTCCCGTGAGATCGCCGTCGTCCCCCAGGCGTCCGACCCGGGCTTCGATTTCTCTGTCAGGGACGTGGTCAGGATGGGCCGTTACCCGCATATCGGGAGGTTTGGATCGGAGAGAGATGAAGACCGGGACATATGCTGTAAGGTCATGGAGATTACCGGGATCAACGCTCTCACCGATCGCTCCGTCCGGGCCATAAGCGGCGGGGAGCTCCAGCGGGTCATCATCGCCCGGGCCCTTGCCCAGGAGCCGAACCTGCTCCTGCTCGACGAACCCACGGCTCACCTCGATCTCGGGCAGCAGATGGTCATACTCCAGACCATGAAGAACCTGTCGAGGGAGATCGCGGTCATCGGGGTTTTTCATGACTTAAACTATGCCGCCCATTACTGCGACAGGCTGATCCTGCTCCATGACCACCGGATCCTTGCCATGGGAGATCCTGCCGGCGTTCTTACAGAGGATTCCATCCGGACCGCCTTTGGAATCGACGTGATAATCCGCAGTAACCCGTTCACGGGTCGCCCCAGTATCTCGCCCGTCTACAAACCGGAAGGCAGGAACCGCACCTGCGGGAAGGTCCATGTCATCTGCGGGGGAGGAGAGGGATCGGATCTTTTACAGGCCCTCCATGCAGAGGGGTGCGAAGTGACCGCCGGCATCCTTGCGGTAAACGACTCCGATTACCGGGCCGCAAAGGCACTTGGTATTCCCTGCATTGTCGAGCCACCTTTCAGCCCGGTCACCGACCGTTCTCTGGGTGAACTCACCCTCGCCCTAGAGGATGCACGTGCGGTCATCCTGACGAGGGGACTGTGGGGGGCAGGAAATATCGGCAACCTGCGGGTTCTCGAATCTGCGAATATCAGAAAAGTCATAATCCTCGACCGCCAGGCCGGAGAACAGGATGAATGGGATTACACCGGAGGCGAAGCGGAAGCGATACTGGAAAGGCTCGCGGCGGGCGGTGCGATCCGTGTAAAGGATATCCGGTCTGCTGCCGCAGCTGCAAGGAATACCATTGGAGGAGAACCATGCACAGACTAGGATGCTCCACATGGTGCCTGATGGATATGGGGCTCTTCGAAGCTCTTGAGATCCTTTCAGAGCGAACCGATACCATCGAGATACTCTCTGATGCAAGGCATGACCTGCTTTACGAGTCAGAATCGTGTGCTTCGTTCAATCTTTCTTATACCGTCCATTCCCCGACCACAGATATCAATATCGCCAGCTGCCGCGAAACGTTACGAAACGCCTCAATTGACCTCCTTCAAGAGGTCTGTCAAAAAGCAGGCGAGATCGGCGCACGCTGTGTCGTTGTCCACCCCGGTTTTTCCCCATGGCTCGAGATGCATGACAAGTCGTATGATGCACTGCGCCGGTCCCTCGTGGACCTTGCAGTAGTCCAGGAAGAACACGGCGTCCCGGTCGCCATCGAAAACATGGGCAGCTGGGAGGTATGCCACTTCCGAAATCCCTCGGTGCTTCCGGTCCTTGAAGAGGCGGGGCTTTCCTTCTGCCTCGATATCGGACACGCCCACATCAACGGGGTACTGGATGATTTTCTCGCCCTCGCAACCCCGGACCATATCCACCTGCACGATAACCGCGGTTCTTTCGACGATCACGGCGCACTCGGGACAGGAACCATGGATCTGGAACATATAATCCCACGGCTTCCCAGGAACAGCTGCTGGATCATGGAGGTGAAGGCTATCGATGATTTTGATGAAAGCATGCGATACATGGAAAGAAGAGAGTAGTATTCATTTTTTTCGTTTTCATCCACAACTCTCGATTCAAACCTGTCTGCTTTATTGCGAATAAAAAAAATACGGTTGGCATTACAATTTCAATGAAAAAATCTTATTGATGGGAGGAACGATTATTAGAAAACGAACTATAGCCGCAGGTATTTTCCTGTTATCCATATTATTCTGCTGTTCCGGAGCAGCTGCCGAGACATACGACTTCGGCGGCGCAACNNGCATCGGCAACCCAGGAGACAAGAGCCGTCGGTGACAGCGCATTTGTCGGTAGCGGTGCCGCGAACGCACATGGTGACACCGCGAGTACCGCTGCCCACGCGTTCGGTAATGCGGAGATCGAATCAGTCCAGGGAGCGATTGCCGGTGGATCGGGGGCTGCTGCCGGCCAGATGACTGAATTGACGGGGCAGACTGCTGCCGCAGGGAGCCTTGGCATATCCGGATCAGGGTACGAGGCATCGACTACTACCCGGATAACAGACGGCGGGGTGATCGACACGATGCAGGGTGCTGCAGCTGGCAGTTTCTCGTATCATACCGCCGGGCCAACAGCCGGCAACACATTATTTTTGGGTATTGATGATGCAGGCGACATCCTCGGCAGACCATTAATCATAGATATCGATGTGTCAGGCGCTGTCGCAGGACAGATTTCAGAGATCCAGGCAGACAACGGCGGCCGGGCAGGCAGCACGGCCAGTGGTCACGGAAATGCCGCCACGACGCAGGCATCCATAACAGGCGCAGGAGAGATCGAGACAATCCAGGTTGCAGGAGCAGGCCGGATCGGTATCGACGGGTTGATTGATGGCATTTCAGCTGATGGCGCCGTCGCCGGGCAGTTTTCTGGACTTGATAGCGATACCGGTGGAAGTGTGTCGAGCAGGGCGACAAACAGTCATGGATACGAGGCTGGTACAGCCGCACGGTATTATGGAGAAGGTGAGATTTGGGGTTGTTACCAGGGTGCAGCGGCCGGACAGATTGGAATAGCCGGCATGGCATCGGTTGATTGCGCTGCCGCAGGACAGGCTTTGCAACTTGAGAGCGATACCGGCGGCAGTGTTTCGAGCAGTGCAACAAACAGTCATGGATACGTGGCGGGTACGGGTGCACGCTATTATGGAACGGGTTTTATCGATACAGTACAGGGTGCGGCGGCCGGACAGGCAGGCATAACCGGACTGGGATCGGTTGACGGGGCTATCGCAGGGCAGGACTCTGCTGTCTGGCAGGCACCTCTCACGGTTTCCTCCGGCCAGATTAGCAATGGGATCAATCCCGGCGATGCCCCCCAGAGCTACGCGTACACTCATGCCAGTTCAGGGAATGGATATGACCAGGTCGAGCTCGAGACCCGGTTCAATGAAATGTCAACGTCCACCGGGCCTGTTGTAGGGGTTCCTGCCAATAACATTGTACAGTGTGCAGGGGCGGGAAGGATCTCGGTGACAGGCATATTCGACGCTCAAGGCGCAGCCGGTTTCCAGGGCACGGAATTTTCCGGGTTCGGCCTTGATGCGCCAGACGACCAGGTTAAACCCTCCTATCAGATTGTTACTCCATCCTACCGGATGACTGCCTCTGCTGCCCACGGAACTACCCATGACGAGACGGACTATTCCGAAGGATATCAATGGGCAGTTGCGGGAATGCTTACAGATGGAGATGACACCATCCAGGGAGCGGCTGTGGGACCACATGACCCATCTGTTTGATTGGTGATAGAAAATGAAAAAAAGTATAATAATTATAACCGGCCTCCTGGCCCTTGCTTTCATGGTCACGGGTTTCGCATGCGCAGATCCCTCAATCCCTGCAACCCCCGAGACCCAGGGAATCACCACGACTACATCCGCCCAGGTATCGGGGTGGTTTGACGAAGAACAGGATATGTCCTGGCAGATATCTACAAGCCCGCTCGGCTCGTCACTGACCTATCCAAATCCCTCGATTCCGGTTGGACCTTACGTGATCTATGTTCCGGGAAACATCGTCCTTGAAGAGGTGTTCGGAGAAGGTAATACCACGAATGGCGGGGTCCTTTATTCGTCGGTCTATTCCGAACAAACCTCTGCTACCAATGGAGATATCGAGTATTCAAAGCAGTTCTCTGCAGAGACAGGAAACCAGCTCGCTGGAGGTTCAAACATCGAGGCCGAGCGTCTCATCGCGTTCTCAACCGACACATCCGGCCGACTGGTATCGAGCGAGTACATCATGGTCGATGGCGTGGGACAGTTCAGCCTGACAGACAACGTGCTCCTCTGCCCGTTCGCCTCCGATGCATCAGATTTCGTGCCCCAGTTCTGCAACATGGCCGAGATGGGTAGCGACCTCGATATATCCACGGGTTCGGTGAGCACCGCGGCAAGCGACCGGTTCATCGCGGCAAGCGGCGATTACCCGGTTGACGTGGATTACCGTATCAGGCTTACCGGGATAGGTGACGAGCCGGCAGACGGATCGGTATCGGCATTCATGGACGCATTGAGCCAGGAAGGGAAGATCGATGTCTTCGTCCGTGTACCCTTCGATAATCCGGAAGACGGCACATTGTATCTCCTCCGTACAGGACTCGCATCAGAATTGAGATACGAAGAACTCTCGAGCGTTCACGGCCAGGTAGCAGTCTTTGACAAGGATATGCACTACGAATCAGGAATGAGACGGTAATTCTCATAATCTGAAAATGGCCACCCCATTTTCATTTTCTATACGTGTGTCTCCGTGAGAATCAGGTCATTTTTTTCCCAAAAACTTTGTTTTCAAATCCATTCCTGCTCTGCTGAACAGGCTATCCCCTACCCGAATGGATCACACTGCGCACGAATCCTCGTACACAGTCCGGTGACACCCCCGTCATTCCATCCGCTCTCTCCGGAGCACCGCCTTCACGAATGGGTACATCAGCCTGGTGGAGAACCCGTCGAGATCCTTCGAGGCTTTCCTGAGTTCATCGGGAATCGCGATGCCCTGTGGGCAGGCTTCGACGCATCTGCCGCAATCCATGCACAGGGATGCATTTCCAGGCTTATTCTCAAACCCGACCACCTGGAGGATGTAGAATCCCCGCGTGACGAGCCTGCTCCCGCCCATGTGGTACCGGTTGTAGAAATAGAAGCATTGCGGGATGTTCACCCCGAACGGGCAGGGCATGCAATAGCCGCACCCCGTGCAGTTGACCCTGACAAGTCTCTTGTAGGCGGCCTTCACCTGGTTCATCGTCGACAGCTCGGAATCGGTCATCGAATTGGGAAGCGAGGCCCCGGCAGCACGGATGTTTTCGGCGATATGGCGCTCGTCATTCATCCCGGAGAGGACAACGGTCACCTCCGGGTGGTTCCAGACCCACCGCAGCGCCCATTCCGCAGGTGTGCGGGAGAATCCGGACCTGTCGTAGAGTGTCCTGACTTCGCCGGGAACGTCGGCAGCAAGCATCCCTCCCCGGAGGGGCTCCATGATCATGACGGCGATATCCCTCGAAGCTGCGTATCGTAAGCCTTCGAGCCCTGCCTGGATCTCCTCGTCGAGAATGTTGAACTGGATCTGGCAGAATGTCCAGTCATACGCGTCGACGATCTCCCGGAAGACCGACCGTTCGTCATGGAAAGAGAACCCGATATTGCCAATCTTTCCTTCCTCGCGTGCAGATTCTAAAAATTCCATCACCCCGAGCGATTCGAGTCGTCTCCATGATTGTGCCTCGAGCGAATGAAGGAGGTAATAATCGATGCAGTCAGCCTGTAGCCGGTCCAATTGAATGGAGAGGATCCTCTCCATGTCGTCCCGGGTCCTGACAAGCCATGGCGAGAGCTTGTCGGCAATCCGCACTCTTTCCCGGTAGCCGTCCCGGAGCGCCAGCCCCACGATCTTCTCGCTCTCCCCGAGGTGATACGGATATGCAGTGTCGATGTAGTTTACGCCATTGTCGATTGCATACCGGATCTGGCGGACCGCACGGTCAACGTCCACTCTCCCCAGTCTCGTCGGGAGCCTCATCGTCCCGAACCCAAGCGCAGAGAGCTCGTCACCGTTCCTTGGGACAGTCCTGTACTGCATCGATCTTTTCACGTCATTTGTAGAGAAT
>DAWO01000018.1 GCA_002509485.1 Methanolinea sp. UBA477 | reverse complement strand
TTATTTCTGTTCATGATTCACCTGTTTCAAGTTCGCACAATGTAATTTTCCGGTTCCCAGATATCGTTTTTGGTATAAACCGGAGAAAAAACGACATTTTGTTTTTTTTCGCAGAAAGAAATTTATTTTATCGTATACACAGGGCTCCTCATATCAACCGCCAGCAATCGATCTCGCACATGGGGTGTGGGGGCGGATAGCCCTCACAAAATGTATCCGGTTCATCAATCCTGCCCACACCAGGTAGAAAAGAGCCGAAAAAACTGCTGGCAAGTTTACGGGAATCTTCGGGGAGGAATGAACAGGTGCGGATCTTTCAATCCGGTTAAAAGTCATGGATACGGTTCTTTTCCACCTTTCTGGCATACGGGGGATGTCACATGAGCCGGCGCAACCGTATGGCGGCTGCACGAGGCGTTCATACCCGTAAAAGAGTGGGAAGGAAGAACCAACCCGAAAAACGTTCCCTGGTCAGTCCCCTGTAATCTCCTCTTTCCGATGACTTTTGAAATAGAAGTTTCCGAGTATCGCCACGATGATTGATCCGCCAAGGACGAATATCATGTCCAGCATGGTGTCGTTTAAGCTGTTCTGCATGGGTCCTGCCAGCGAACCGCCAAATACATTGTCAATAAAGAACTCGTACATCTCCCAGAAGGCACCCAGCGCAACGGAAAAGATGATGGTGAAACCGATGATAAATGGCGTGGTGAGTGTCATCTTCCAGTACTTGTCAAGGAAGATGACGCCGAGGAACCCGAGAAGCGCAACCGTCGTCCCTGATACCAGGTGTGCAACCTTGTCATAGTAGGGGTAAAAGATGACGTAATAGCCCTGGATGTACCCGGCAGTATGTATCCAGAGGGCAAGTGCGATGAGGAGAAACACAAACCATGGAAGTTTGATGTTCATCCGCTCGGAGATCACGTAAGGGACGAGGGTGAGGACGAACATGAGAACGGCAGTAAACATGGCCTGGAATTCACCTAATAGAAAGGCATAGACGGCATTCAGAGCTATCAGTGCCTGGAAGAAGAAGGCAAGATACATCCCGCGAGATGGTTTCATATGAATTGTACTGTATTCCCGTTATTATTTCAAGATATCTCACTTTTCTGGCCATAAACAAGAAGACTATCACTGTTCCCGGGCAGCAGCGTGGATTTCCGGGAGGGACCGGGTGAACAGATCGCAGGGGATTATCACCCGGGGGGATGTACTGGTATCTTCTCCACACCCCATACGAACCTGAACAGTGATAATACCAGGAACGCATACACTCTATTCCAGGGTGAAGGTGTGAGGTCAGCAGTCGGTGCATCCTGGGCGGTGTTGAAGCAGATTTCAAGAGCTGTCATCTTCTTTGTCGTCTTCGCAGTCGCATCTCCGCTTGTTCTTGGCCTGATCTATGGAGTTCCTGCAGGAAGCATCCTGAGTCTCATCGCGTCCACCGTCATCTTCCAGGCAGCTGCACCTCCGCTCGGCCTGGCACTTGGTCTTACACCGGTGGCGATACTCACCGTCATGGCCTGTTTTGCGATCGGGATGGTAGTCGCGATACTGGAGGTATGCCAGAGTCTTGCCTTATCTTCGCAGCGGGTGAAGGACTGGATTGAGGGTGTCAGGAAAAGGATGGAGAAATATCCAGCCATAAAAAAATACGGCGTAATCACCTGCGTCGCGATAGCGTGGATCCCGGGTATAGGCCTTTATGGGACACCCATCATCGCCTGGATACTGGGCTGGAGGCGGATACCGGCGATCATCTTTACCGCTCTCGGGTTCGTAATCGCCGCAGCTTTTGTCCTTTTCTTTTCGAGCATGCTCTCCATAGACCTGATTCTCATCATTGTGGGGATAGCAGCCGTTGCAGGTGTCACGCTGCTTGTGATACGGAAGTTTTTCGATACAAAAAGGAAATAGACCTCATTATCAGGCGAAAAAAATCAACAACCAGTTATTATATGCCCTGCATGCACATCTACCCGTGATATCATGCAGCCGGAAGATACACACGCGTATCCCTGGACCCTTGATGCACATTGCGACAGCGTGTACATGAGAGAATTCCTCAAAGGAGACGGCCTCCCCGCGGAGATACAGGGAGTCGATCCGGACACCTTCTTCCGGGTCACTCTATCAAGGCTTAGGGAGGGGAATGTCAGGTGCCTGTTCGTAAACGTCGGGGATATCGGACTGCTCACGAGCTCTGCTATCATCGACCGTCTGTACACCTGCGCGAAGGAACACGAGGGAGCTGTGTCAATCTGCCGGAATGCCGCCGATGTGGCCCGCACCGAGGAATCGGGCAGACTCGGCATCGTCATGGCATGCGAGAGTTCGTTCTTCTTCCTCGGACGCCTCGATCTCCTGCGGAACTGGCATCGTCTCGGCGTCAGGGTGGCAAATATCTCCCATGGAGAGGGGCAGGGCGGGATGGGCTGGTTTGGCGAGACCGCACTCTCAAAGGACACCCTGATCCGGGCCAAACCTCTCCTGGCACTGCAGGGCAGCCCGAGCCGGGACGGGTACATGGACCCGGATCTCCGGAAAAACCTCTGCACACGCGAGGAGGGCCTGACCGGGTTCGGGAGGTCTGCCGTTGAAGAGATGATTCGGCTCGGGATGGTCTGTGACCTTTCCCACGCCAACGACGCCACCTTTTGGGATGCACTCTTGATCGCCGAAGAATCGGGAAAGGGGAAATTATGCTGCACGCACAGCAACTGTTTTTCCCTCTGCAATCACGCCCGCAACCTCACGGACGGGATGATGGAATCACTGGCAGCCCATGGGGGTGTCATGGGTCTCTGCTTCTTCGGGGAATTCATCGACCGGCACGATCCCTCCCTGGAACGCTACGTGGATCATATCCTGCATGCCCTCGACGTCATGGGGCCGGACCATGTCGGTATCGGGAGCGACTATGACGGAGTCCCGCCCGATGCATTCCTGGCTGTCGCCCATCCGGGTCGTATGAGCGATCTCTGGTCCGCACTCCGGGATGCAGGGGTACCGTCGTCGACCCTCAACAAGATCGCCCATGAAAATTTCCTCCGGCTCTTATAGATAATCCCGGAGGCGGAAAGGGTGGGAGAAGCTCGTGCCCGTGGAACCAGATGGAAAGTCGAATGGCCGTCCGGCGGGCACTCTGCGAATCATGCATGCGCACCGAGGAGGTAGTACAGGAACGCGATGATACAGATGAGGATCAGACCGTACCCGCTCCCCCTGATCCCCGGACGTTCATCCGGGTACCGCTTCCGGATGCCATCGAGAGCAGATTCGAACTGATCAGCGTATCCAGGGTCAAAAAATGCCTGAACGAAAGGCAGCGCAAGAGCCCGCGTCCAGATCCGGATTGTCATGACCGGATTTTGCGAGACCCGCGTTGCCAGGGATACAATTCTGCCGATCATCCGGTCTATCCCGCGGGCACCGGATGAGAGCGGATTTTTCACCGTCCAGACCAGTGCGCGACCCGCGGCACAGTAAGCCCGGTCAATATCGGTTTCATAGACCATTCCGGGGGAGCGGAGTGGCTTTGCAATGAGCAGGACGATCCCCGCTGCCAGGAGGACTGCACCTGATTCGACGAGGTGGGTTTGTGAGAACGGGTGTGCAACCGACCCTCCCGGGAGGTGGGAGACGAGAAGGTCGGGGAAGAGACCGATAAGGATGCACAAGATCGCTGCAATACCCATTGCAACCAGCATCGGCACAGGTGCTTCGCGCTCTTTCCTTATCCCGAGGTTGTCGGGGGCCTTTCGGAAGAATACGAACCACAGGAACCTCGATACGTAAATCACCGTTATGACAGCCGCAAAGAGGAGAAGCGGTGCCAGGTACGGCACGTCTGCCCCAGCCTCGATGATCATCCCCTTGCTCACCGAACCGTTCAGTCCCGGAACTCCCGCAAGCGCCAGTCCCCCGAACACCGCAGCGATCCCAGTGAGCGGCATGGTCTTTGCCAGGCCCCCGAGGCGTGACATCCGTGATATCCCTGTACGGATTATCACCGCACCTGCTGCCATGAAAAGGAGTGTCTTGAACAGGATGTCGCATGTCATGTGGGCGAGTGCTGCATCGGTCCCCATGGCGGTCCCCGTACCCACGGCAGCGACCATGTACCCTACCTGGCTGATCACCGAGTAGGAGAGAACCCGGCGGATATCATCCTGGAAAAGGGCAAATATCGCGCCATAGATGGCCATCAGGGCGCCCATGTATGCCAGGCCCTGCCCCCAACCCCCGAGGACGACGAGCAGGAAGACGGCAGCTTTGGTGGTGAAGATGCTTAAAGCGACCGTCCCGGCAACGGTTGCACGGGGATACGCGTCCGGCACCCACGTGTGGAGCGGGATAAACGCGGCATTCACGCCGATCCCGACGGAGATGAGGAGGTACTGGGGCCCCGGTCCGACCGGGGCGAGAAGGGTACTGCCTGATGCCACCACCGCGATGGCACTTCCGGCAAGGAGACAGGCCCCGCCAAAGATATGGAAGAGAAGGTACCGAAACCCGGACCCGCCCGAACCGGGTGCGGACCAGATGATGGCAAGAGATGCCAGTGCAAGCAGTTCCCAGAAGATAAAGACGGTGATAAAGTCCCCTGCATACACGATCCCCATGGCGGCGCCGGCAGACGCAAGAATCCCCATCGTCTCGACAGGAGGGAGGTCCCGGTGGAGGGAATACAGGATCGCCAGGAGTGCCGCAATGGCGAACACCACCCCGGCAAAGGAGCGTGACGGGTCGACAGAGAAGAGGAGCAGCTCTATCCCGGGACCAAAAACATATGGGCCGGCAGGTTGCCCCGCCCCGGCCAGGAGCGCCGCGACGAAGCCGACAAACCCAAGACCGGCGACCCAGGTCTTCCGGGCAGCACCCGACAGAACCGGGACGGCGAGGAGCCCGGCCAGGTAGATGGTTGCCGGCGGGATCACGGCATACCAGCTCCTGACATGTCAGATATGGCAATCTCTGCGAGGTCGAGGAACGGCGTTGCAGGGAAGAAGAAGAAGGCGACAGATGCAGTGACCGCAAGGATGATCGGGACGAGCATGATGAGCGGTGCTTCGGTGACAGTGTCGAGTGCCCGGTCATCGGAGGGCCGGGCGATGATCATCGTGTGAATGATCGGGAAGAAGTACGCGACATTGAGGACGGCGCTCACGATGATGACTCCCAGAAGGGCGAGTTCCCCCGCCTGGACGGCGCCAATCGTGAGGTAGACCTTGCTGACCAGCCCGCAGAACGGCGGCAGCCCGCATATCCCGGCAGCCGCGGCCGCACACATCACCGCCGTAACAGGCATCTTGCGCCCGATCCCTTTCATATCGCTGATATTCTCACGGCCCGCACCGACAATGACCGCCCCGGCACAGAAGAAGAGGGCGATCTTCTGGAAGGCATGGAACGGTATGTGTATCACCGCCCCGATCAGCCCGGCAGTGCTGAGCATCGAGACGCCGAGGAGGATGTAGGAGAGCTGGGCAACGGTCGAGTAGGCGAGACGCCGTTTCAGGTTGTCCTGTGCGAGGGCGAAGAGCGAGGCGGTGATGATGGTGAACGAGGCGATGACTGCAAGCAACACCCCGAGGTTGAGGTCTGCCATCAGGTCGACACCATAGACCCAGCCGGCGACACGGACCACCCCGAATACCCCTGCAGTCACCACCGCGACCGCGTGGAGGAATGCGCTGACGGGTGTCGGGGCAACCATGGCGGCCGGGAGCCAGGCGTGAAACGGCATCCATGCCGCCTTCACGAACCCTCCCAGGTACAGGAGGAAGATGACCTGGAGCGAGAGGGCTGCCGCACCCGCCCCGGCAAGAAACCCTCCCGGGATAAATTCGGTCGTTCCTGTCAGTGTATAGGTGAGGATAGTTGCAGCGAGGAGACAGATCCCGCCGCCAAGCAGGTATGCCAGGTACTTCCGGCCTGCCTGCATCGCTTCAGGGGTTCCGACGTGAACGACGAGCGGGTACGTGATCAGCGTGAGGATCTCGTAGAAGACATAGAGGGTGACGAGGTTTGCAGAGAACGCGATACCGATGGCGGCAGCAATTGCAATCGCGAAACAGAAGTAGAAGCGAGTCTGGTCGTGCTCGTTGAGCGCCCGCATGTACCCGATCGAATAGAGCGAGTTCAGGAGCCAGAGGACCGACGCCACGATACCGAAGATCATCCCCAGTGCGTCCACACGCAACGCGAGGTCTCCACCGGGGAGGAGTGGAATGAGGGTTATGCCGATCCGGCCCCCGGCAAGGATCTCCGGGAGCATGGCCAGCACCACGATAACCATCGATGCCGCAGCACCCAGGGTGACTGAGTCCCGGAGGTTCATGTGCCGGCCGGTTGCGAGGATCAGCGCAGCGGCTGCAAGCGGGATTGTGATGGCCAGGAGCGGCAGGATGCCAGGGATCATGTCAGCCGCCTCCCAGGAGCATGGCTGCAGCTGGTCCGACAACCTCGAGCGGGAGTTCGACGAAGATGCCCAGCAGGAGGCAGGATGCGGCGAGGATGATCACCGGCACCATCATGGAGGCCGGTGCCTCGAGGCCGCCACCCAGGTCTTCATCGTGGATGTCTCCGAAGTACATGACCTCGATGACCTGCCATATGTACACGGCAGCGAGCAGGCTGCCGGCGAGCAGGACCGCGGCAGCAAGGTACTCGCCGGCCTCCACGGCCCCGAGGACGAGATAGTACTTGCTCATAAACCCGATCGTCGGGGGTACTCCTATCATGGAGGCGCCGGCGATGGCGAACGCGGCGCAGGCTACGGGCATCCTCCGCGAGAGCCCGGAGAGCTGCCGGATCGCGGTGAACCCCGTCCGGTAGATGATCATCCCTGCGACCATGAAGAGGCAGCCCTTCATCACGGCATGGGCCATGATGTGGAGAATACCCCCGGCGAGTGCCGCCTGGTTTGCGACGCCGAGGGCGAACATGATGTATCCCATCTGGCTGATGCTCGAATATGCGAGCATCCGTTTCAGGTTGTCCTGTGCGATGGCCAGTACCGCCCCGGCGATGATGGCGATGGCCGCGATGATCAGGATGAGTTCTGTGACCGGAAAACTATCGGTGACATACTGCAGGGTGAAGACCGAGAAGATCACGCGGAGCATCGCGTAGGCCGTGACCTTCGAGGTCGCCGTGGCGATCAGGATGGTGACTGCGGCTGGAGCCTCGGTGTATGCATCAGGGAGCCAGAGGTGGAGCGGGAAGAACGCGACCTTTATCGAGAACCCGATCATCATGAAGAGAAACGCGGCGTACACGGTGGTCTGGCCGTAGTGTGCAGGGAGCATGACTGCCAGTTCGCCCATGTTCAGGGTCCCTGTCGCGATGTACAGGTACCCGATACCGATGACGATGAAACCGGCCGCGATGGAGCCGAGGATGAGGTAATTGAAACCCGCGATGAGGGAGCGTGGATTCCGCCCGGCCGCGACAAGGGTGTAGGCGGCGATCGAGGATATTTCGAGGAATACGTAGAGGTTGAAGAGGTCCCCTGTCACTGCCATGCCGCAGAGCCCGGTGATCAGGAGCTGGAAGACCACGAAGAAAGAGACCTTTTTTTCCGGGACTATATCCAGGTCCGCACCCTTGTGGGCCCAGACTGCGGTGAGGAGGGCGAGTGCGAGGATCACCACGAGCACGAAGCTGTTGAAGGAGTCGATGACAAGCTCGATACCGAGGGGAGGAGGCCATCCCCCAAGATAGTAGTGGATTACATCGCCGTCCATCACGGATTCCATGAGGACGAGCGATACGGCGAACTGGAACCCGATCATGGCGAGGGAGATTGGGTACGCGAACGCCCTGTTCCACTTTCCAAGAAGCAGTGCCGCCAGAGCTCCGAGAAGCGGTATAACGATGAGGAGCGGAGGGAGTTGTGAAATGACCGCATTCATTGCCGCTTCATCACCTCCTGCAGCCCGTCTTCATCGGTGACCTGGTACTCCTCGTAGATCCTGACCACGATTGCAAGCGCCACGGCAGTTATGGCCAGCCCGACCACTATCGCGGTCAGTATCAGGACATGCGGGAGCGGGTTGACGTACGTGGCGCTGACCCCGTCGGGCAGGTATATGGGTGCCGTCCCCCCGTCCACGTCAGAAAATGAGATGTAGAAGAGGAAGATGGCCGTCTGGAATATGTTCAGCCCGATCACCTTTTTTACCAGGTTCTTCTTGGCGATCAGGGCATACAGCCCGATCATCACCAGGATGATCGTCATGATGTAGATATACCGGGTCGCGATGAATACGAGGAGGTTTTCCATCACAGGGGCTCCTCCTCCTCTTTTCCGACAAAGTCAAGGATTATCGATGTCATCACTGCCATCACCGTGATTCCTATGCCTGCCTCGACGATGTCGATCATGAGGGTCTGCAGGTGCGGGATCCCGAGCGCAGTTTCGATGGCGGCATACTCGAGGAAGTTCCCCGAGAACAGGATACAGGTGAGCCCGACTCCTGCAAAGATGATGATGCCGCCTGCGGCATAGGCCCGGATCCAGCTTCTGCCAAACCGCCCCCTGACACACGGGAGCCCGAATGCGATCAGGAGGAGAATGAACGATGTGGCAAAAATCACCCCACCCTGAAAGCCGCCACCCGGCCCCGAAGCGCCATGGACTATGACGTACAGGGCAAAGAGCTGGATGAACGGCACAAAGAGCCGGCTGACCGTCCGTACTACGACATTCTCCCTCACTGACCCTCACCCCGTCGCATGAGGAGCAGGACAGATATGCCTGCCGTGAAGACGACAACGACTTCGCCGAGCGTATCAAAGCCCCGGTAGCTTGCAAGGATTGCCGTTACGATGTTGTCCACCCCGATATCGGCGGGTGTCCGGTCGATGTACATCTGGGCCGCATACTCGTTTGCAGGGGCTTTCGGGTCGCCGTACGCCGGCATATCCTCGGCTGCCCATATGAGGATGATCCCGATGAATATCACTGCGACCAGGGCTGACCTGTTCAATCTTCCGAACACCTCCTTGTGCGTGAAATGGCTGCAATGAATAGCACCGTGGTGATCCCGGCACCGACCGTCGCCTCGGTGAATGCGACATCGACTGCGTTCAGTCCGGCCCAGAGAACGGTCATGACCAGGGAGTACGCTGCGAGGATGATCGTCGCGTGGAGGAGATCCCTCACGGTGATCGCCGCCAGGGCGCAGATGATCATGAACAACAGCAATGCGAAGGTAATTACCCAGATCATCGTCTCTCCTCTCCTTTCTGCCAGGGACGGACCCCGCGGGCGTACGCCTCGTTCACGAGGGCGTGGACAGCTGTCGGCGATGAGACGAAGATGAAGATGATGAGAATCAGGAGTTTCACCGAAACCAGGGTTGCGCCTTCATACAGGATGAACCCAAGCAGCATCAGCCCTTCCCCGAGCGTGTCGCACTTGCCGCTCGCATGGGCACGGGTGTAGAAGTCGGGCAGGCGCAACAGGCCGATTGCCCCCACGACCATGAAGAAGAGGCCACAGAAGATGCTTGCGATCGCGATGGCATTGAGGATCAACTGATGCAGCCTCCCTTGAGATACTTGGCGATGGCGAGCGTCGCGATGAAGTTGATCATCGCATAGACGATCGAGATATCGATGAAGATCGGGCGTTCGAGGATGAACCCGATGGCGACAAGGAGGATGATGGTCTTTGTTCCGATGGTGTTGACGGCGATCACCCTGTTCTCGACGCCCGGTCCGTATACCACCCGGTACAGGCAGAGAAAGATGGTGAAACTGAGTATGGCACCGCTTGCAATGAAGATGGTGTTCATCTCCCCTCCCGGAATATCCCTGTGAATGCCTGTTCCATCTCCCGTTCAACCAGGAGTTCTCTCTCCGAACGCTCCTTCATCAGGGCATGGACAACGTATCGGTTCCCGTTCACGTCGACGGTGATGGTCCCCGGGGTGAGCGTCATGGCATTCGCAAACGCGGTCCGTGCAACCCCGTCTGAAAAACCGGTCTCGAAGGTTACGATCCCGGGATCGACCGGCATCCGGGGGTGGAGAATACGGTAGGCGACATCGAGGTTGGCGACCAGGATACTTGCCATCAGACGCGGTACGTAGAGGAGGAAACGGACAAAACTGCCCACCGACGCCCTGACGGGACGGTCCGGCCGGAAGAGGAGATCGGATGAGATGAAGGCGACGATTGTGCAGCAGATGATCCCTGCACAGACGTGGAAAAGGTCAAGGTAACCTGACAGGATGAGCCAGAATGCCAGCAGGATTACGAAGGTGGCTGCCATCCGTAGTACCGCGCTGCTGCGATGAAATCCTGGAAATGCCATGGCGTCTCTCTCAGTCTCCCCATATGGTGAAGATGATGCAGATATTTCTCATCCCTCTCCATAAACCTGATCCAGAAGAGCAGGACTTTCATCTTCATATAGATAAAAGCACCAGTATTTTGGATTTTCCAGCGATTCCTCCTTGTGATGCCGTCAGCGGCTCTCTCCGCAAACTCCGTTCAATGCCTCACCATCCCGGATCTCCCGACATGTGTCATCACCGAGGGGATCTCGTACTATATCCCGCCTGACGTCCTGTCCGGCACCATCTCGCTCTTTGCATCGGAGGGCTGCCAGAACCGCGTAATCCTTGAGTACCTCCTCCCGTGCCGGCTGGTCAGCGAAGAGAGACGCGGTTTCCCCCGGGGAATCTGGCGGATCATCAACCGCGATTGCAACCTCGGCGGGATGACCACCTACAGCCCGGATGAGATGGAGCGAACACTTACCAATGCAGGATGCACCCGGGTCGTGCAGCACCACATGCATGACATCGAGCGGCAGAGGACAGGTACGAACACCTATTTCCCTGCAATCTCCGACGGGTGGATACAGATCGCGACGGCACGGCTGTGATGGCCAGATCCTTTCGATTCACCGTGGCCCGCACCGGCGTACGACAGGTTACGAAAAATCTGCGTAAATGGTGAGAGGCTATGAAAATCCAGCGAAAAATACCCTGGTAAACCCGGGCCGTCTGGCAGTGGCATCAGGGGATCGGGAGTGGTGAACTCCGCATCCCCCCCTCCCCTGTTGCTCTCTCTGCCGTGGAGCCGGTCATCCACACTCTCTGGGAGAGAATTCCCATGGCATGACCATTATACCCTGGTTGGCCGTGCCGGTCAGCGTCACAGTCCGGTCATCGCCGACGAGATAGCACCGGGCCGAGATGATGGGGACTCCTGATCCGTGCTGGATGAACGCGACATACCAGCCATCGGGAGCCCGTTCGGTTTTTATGGATCTCCCGGCAAACGTGGTTGACGGGTATCCTATCAGCTCGGGACATGCATTTTGGAGAATTCGTACAGCCTCCCTCTCGTCAGGGATATCATCCTTCCCATACTTTTCCCACCATGATCTCACCTCTGTCCTGTTCGGGTGGAAGTAATACAGTGAACAGAGGTCTGGCGGATACTCTCCGGTTCGGTATCCCTCGATAAGGAAGAGGGCCTCGTTTCCCACCGTCGAGGTCTGCCCGAAGGGCCAGTACGAGCTGAGCGGAGAGACGACAGGAGCGGCAGGGTCCGGGGAGTCGATCAGCTGCATCAGCAGCTGCACATCCTCATTGGTGATCCAGTCGTCGGGCACATCGAGGATCATCACCTGCGTGTCGGAGTGCGTGTGGAGATCGTTGAGAAACTCCACAGGGGTATGAAATTGAAAATAACAGGAATCACCCGGTTCCACGTGCTCGTCGAAGTTGCCCACCAGGCGTTCGAAGGTGCAGGCGTTATCCGTCCCTGCCGGGCCAGCAGTTGGGACCGTGTCATCATACCGGGTACCGGGAGAACCTGTACACCCGGCAGAGACCAGCACCAACGCGAGCATCAAACACACCTGAAGGCTTCTGGAACTGATAAGGGTGAGAGGGTATGGTATTTCTGACAAGATACGTGCTCCTTCTCCTGCATTGGATCCGTGACGGAAAAAATGTTCTCCGGATCGTGTCCTCATCACCGGTTCATGTTCATCTGGCGGGTTCCGGAAATCACCCATTCTGCAGAGATGGCTTGAATAGTGAGAAATGGCGAGGAAACGTCATATATCATCACCGTGCCATAGAACTGCTTATATATTATTCTGTATACAGGTGAAAACATGACTGAAATTTCTGTATTCGTTGCTTCACGGGGAGGGAACACAAAAAAGGTGGCGGACGCCATTGCCGAAGAGCTCGGGGTCATGGTCGGGGATATCGGAGGCTCACTCCCCGACGATTCGAAGATCATATTCCTCGGGAGCGGAGTATACGGGGGAAAACCCGGCAGTGCCATGACAGAGTTCATCGGGCGCGGGGATTTCACGGCCCGGAAGGTTGCGCTTTTTGCCACATCCGGAGCTGCCGAGGGGGCGAAGAAGATGATCTCGATGATGGCGGATGCAGTAAAAGAGAGAGGCGGCACCGTCATTGGAGACTATCACTGCAGGGGGAAATTTCTCCTGACGAACCGGGGTCACCCCAACAAAGAAGACCGTGAAGAAGCGAAGAAGTTTGCACGCGGGATGCTTGAACATTCCTGACAGATCCCTGCATGGAACCTGACTGCAGTGTCCGGTGATGTGGCCGATCAAAAATATGCTATTTCGGAGAGGAGCAGGTGACCTTTACATCCGCAGTGTCCTTCAGGAAGTTTATCTTCACGATCTCAAAATCGTGCACGACAAGGCCTGTCCTTTCTGAGAGATCCCTGATCATCTCTTCCCTCCTCTCCTGGTTTACCAGTTCGATCTTTTCGTAACTTTTGCGTTCACCTGGAACTGTTCCCGGTTGAATCCCCAGGACCTGTCCAGTATCCAGATGGTCAGCACGACGAGGAGATCGACGACGAACATCTTGCCATAATCCCCCATTTGCCAGAAGACCGAATTTAATATGGGCAGTGCTGCCATCACGAAGAGATAGGTCATCTCGCGTATCGGCACGGTCTCTGTCCGGTACCTGAGGATCGAGAAGAGCGCAAACAGACCAAATCCAGTCCCTATTGACAATTCGACACTGGTAAACAGGCTCATGATGAAGTAGATGACCGTGTTGAATGCAAGGAACGTGAAGGCGAAGTTATTGCTCTTATCTTTGGGGTAGTATATCAATCGGACAATAACAAATGCCGACAACAGGTTGAGTAAGAACCCGGCAATGAAAAGACAGAGTGAATCCGTCAGCATGGGACAAAACCTCCTGGAAAGAGCCTGGAGAGGAAGAGATGTTTTGGTTTGAAACGGTTATTCTTCAGCCAGTCATAGAGAAGAGAGGACCCTATGCAGTATTTTGAAAATCCCTGCCTCCTGATATGCATTTCATGGAGAGCCGAGAGTGCAGGGAAGTTCTTTACACCTCTCGTGTTTTATCCCGGCAATGACCAGTTCCGGGAACGAGACAGACCGCTGTCCGTTATTGAATAAAACACCGAAATAGAGAGTTATCCGTTCCGGCGATCGGATCGAGACAAGAGTGAAGCGATCGTAGACTGTCATGAGCACGGGGTTGAATTCCCTGTAATCGAAGGGGAATTCCGATTTCAGAAATTCCTTCTCTTCCGGCAGAAATCCGGTTGCGGGCCAGCTGGTCATCAGGCGTTGCTTCTCGGTGATGTCTTTGTTGCTCTTCTTCTTCACTTCAAGGTAGGTCTCTCCCGATGATTCGTAATGGCGATATCTCAGCTTGTAGCGGGTACCCTTTCTGTTATGGTGCTGTAGATAGGTGATGAACGAGTCATTGTCGAAGTAGATGGTCTCATATCTGCCAATCCGTGTATTGCGCACTTCGAGAACCAGGTACAGGTCTGAAATTCTGGTTAAAAATCCATGCACTGCCCCACGGTCATCAGGTACTTGCTCTCCACCTTGTTCAGCAGCCGTGCGCCTGTCTCATCGAGTTTTGAGAGAGAGATGGCATCAAATTCCTTTATTTTCACTCCCATTTCCATCAAGGGCGTGCTCCGGGGGGAGTATTTGTACTCAGGTCTGCAGGGTAAAGTTCTCTGCATGGTGTTCACCTGGAAATATCGACCCAGTGTCTGACATGCGGACGATACTGGTATTTGGGGCCTGGCCGGAGATCAGGTGGATGATCAGGATCCCGTTTGGGCGGACCCCGTCGGTACATCCTGGTAGTATAATTCCACTCTCTGGTGCAGACGCCACCGGCAGGATTCCCTGATATTGTCCTGGAGGTGTCATGTCTGCTGTGAAGTGCTATTGGGTGCATATGACAATGTAGTTTGACATATTGTTAAATATACTTTACTATTAGTGGGCTGACATTTACATTGGAGGCATCCTCCGATGATACTCCATGATTGCAGATCGGGATCTTGCAACATCGCAGTCATAAAAGGCTGCACGGGTGAGATGGAAAAAGGATATCAGCTGGTGAATTGCCAAAAAACTGAAGAGGGATCTTTGGCATGAGTTATAATTATATTACAATATGTCTTAGATATTATACATCACGATACAATGAAACAAAATTCCTTCTATATTCTCGCCGGGATTGTCGGACTGGTAGAAGTCGGTCTCTTCTACCTGTCGGTGGAGTTCTTGAAGCCGATGCTGATTTCGGTCGGGTTCATTGCCGGGGTTCTCATACTCTATGCAGCACAGCGCCTGATTGCGGATCGGCGAAGCGATGAACGGTCAGCGCTCATCAACCAGAAGGCGGGAATGGCGACATTCATGGTGTTCTGGGTGATCTTTTTTGCGATGAGCCTTGGCGGGGCCGTCATTGGATTCGGAGCACCGCGATTTCCACACCCGCCGCCCCTAAAAGGCGAACCAGGTGGGTTTAATGCGAGCATGAGCCTGCCGGAAGGAGTGGCGGAGGCAACTCACGCGGCCAGGGATATTCCGGATGATGGACTGATCCGGCTTGGATATTTCGGTTACATGCAACTGGCACTTCTCTTCCTGATGTTCTTCCTTTATGTCGGGTTTCGGGTCTACTATGCCCGTAAGTACGGTGAGTGGGAGACCGATGAAGAATAAGATCAAGGTCTACCGGGCGATGCACGACCTCACGCAGGAGGGCCTTGCCACTGAACTTGGCGTCACCCGCCAGACCGTTCTCGCCATCGAGAAGGGAAAGTATGATCCATCGCTCGAGCTCGCCTTCAGGATTGCCCGTTACTTTGGGGTAAACATCGAAGAGATCTTCACGTACGAGTGAACATCACCCCAAAATTCACGGTCAGAAACTTCCTCTAAAGTGGGGGAGAAAACTCCGGGAAACCCGCATTTTTGCCATACTGGCGATCCAGGGGGATACTATCAGCCTCCTTGGTTCTACCCGGTCTCTAATCCGGAGTACCTGCCCTGTTCCTGAAGATGAGGTGAAGAATGATGACTGCAGCAATCACTGCCAGAACTGCCGCAAGCCCGAGATAGAGATTTGCAAGCAGCAGCCTCCAGATGAGCTCGAACCCGACGGCAAACATGATGCACTCGGCGGATGCACCGATACCGATCGCAAGCAGGATCTGCCGGGATGAAAGACCCACCATCTTCCCGACGAGTACTGCCCCCACGCCACCGGTTCCCTGCAGGGGCAGCCAGACAAAGAACGCGACCCCAAGGAGACGCCAGCGGGAAAGCCAGGGCCTCTTTGCCATGAACGCCTCCCCCGATCCCACGAAACGGGAGATCCAGGCACCGAGCATCGGGACACGGAGCACTATTGCGAAGTTGAGGATGACGAAGAGTGCGGTGAGCACGTCAAGGACTGCCAGCGAGGTTGCCATGAGCCACCAGGGGATTCCAAGTGCAATCCCGATAGGGATAATCGACTCTTTTCCTGCGGGAGGAATATAATAGGTGATCATCAGCCCCCCAAGGATCAGTGCGGCGTTGAGGGGGAGAATGAGAACACACCAGGAATAATAGAAAAACGCCAGGCTAACCGGTATGACCAGGCGCATGATCGCAGATTTCATGCTGACCTCCTGCTGTTGTGAAAAGATCTCTTCCAGGCGAAGGAGTCCCATAATTATCCTCAAAAATCTCATAAAGGAACGAATGGTAGATATGTACTCCGTTTTGGATACGGAAACGGGCAGCTGTGGCCTGGCAGAATCCGGGGCTTTCATGGGCACTGTCATCAGGTGTGAAAAAAGGAGTGCGGGAATCTTCTTAAACAAGTTGTTTCCCTGCGCCGGGTCCTGGTTTGCAGTCGTAGGCTCCGGTAATCTTCATGATCAGGAGGGATCTGCAGTGGAGATGTGGATTTACCCTGTGAACCATATCCTTCATCTTCTCGTAGTCCTCCCCCGAGGATTCAACCGTCACGTCTCCCTTTATCTTGTAACAACCTTTTATGCCCGGACCCCAGACGTACAGGGACGCCCTGGGGTTTTCTTCGACATTTTGTATCGTCGTCTTCATGAACTGGTTTCCTATCCAGATCGTCTCAGGATCGATGAGAAACACCGCTCCCATGGGAGCAACGTTTGGATCACCATCCTTTGAAGCTGTGGCAAGCGGGAAAGTCTTTGCAGATTTGAATGTTTCTATCATCTCGTTGGTGAGCCTGACCATGAAGGATACCTCGGCATGGCACTCGAAATACCTGTTTATCAGATGATTAGGCTCCATGCCGACATACAGATGTAGGTCTCTTTCTCAAAAGACAGATTCCAGGGAGAGATCTCCCTAGTAGAACGAGTATCCATTGATAAAATGGTAGCGCACCCTGCTCTGGGCTGATAAATACCCCCGCAGGCGCGCTTTTTCATAGCATTTCGCCGCCTCCGCCTCTCGTCCAAGGATCTCCAGGCTGTATCCCCTCTCATAATACGCGGCCCCGCATGTCGGATCGATATCCAGGACACGATCATATGCACGAATCGCCTCCGTGTTCCGCCTCCATCCTGCAAGACAGAGCCCCTTCTCAAACCAGGCCGCCACATTCCCGGGGTCGAGTTCCGTCGCCTTCTCAAAGCAGGTGATGGCCTGCTCGAATCTCCCCATGTGGCTCATGCACCTTCCAAGCGCCACCCATGTCGCGGCATCCTCGTGGTGAAGCTCAAGAATCTTTCCAAAACACTGTGCAGCATCCTCGTACCTGGCCATGTGAAAGAGGGTATTCCCTTTCCCTATCCACGCATCCAGGTAATCGTGATTCAACCTGAGTGCAGATTCAAAGTTTTGTAAAGCGTCCTGGTATCGTTTCAATTCAAAGCAACAGCGGCCGATTCCGACGAGGACATCCGGGGCGCCCGGATTTTTCTTGAGATCTCTCTCGTACCAGGAGAGTGCGTCTTCGAACCGTCCGGTCTTTTCGAGACAGACTGCCATTCCCAGCACGGCATCGGAATTATCTGCATCGATAGAGAGTATCCGGCGGTAAACCACAATGGCGTCTTCTTCTCTCTCAAGGTGCTCCAGGGAGAACGCGATGCCTGACAATGCATGGATATTCTGTGGATCATCTTCCAGCACGCGCTTGAAAAACAGGATTGCCT
This sequence comes from Methanolinea sp. UBA477, assembly GCA_002509485.1. Lineage (GTDB taxonomy): Archaea > Halobacteriota > Methanomicrobia > Methanomicrobiales > Methanospirillaceae > SD8. Next base: position 2,927 of record DAWO01000018.1, on the reverse strand, counting down.
CCTGGTGTCTGCCTGAAAAGAGGAGATCCTCGCCGTGATGCAGGTCCGGCTTCTTCCGCCCGGTGCCTAATATGCCCTCCAGGATCTTCAAGACCGTCGGGTGCCTCCCCAAAAGTTATCGGAGAATACCTATCCGGATCACAGGAGATTAAATTTTCCAGGATGGACCCGCCATCGGGAATCTCCTGTGGTCAATGAAAAGATTGTCTTCCTGTTCATTCGTGATCCATGCGGGAGTGCGTTTCGCCTCCGGTTTTTTACAGGGCACACCATTGAATACAAACACCCGTTTGTGAGCCAATATCTCCAGTTTTTCCCTCAATTTTTACAAAGAGCGGATTTTTTGTCGGTGAAGGTTCTCCAGCCACCATGAACCATCATGCATCTGAAAAGCACTCTGCCGGGATGCATCCCAACCGCTCCCCTGCGAAGGATATAATATGCTGGATGAGATCGGGTTAATGGTGATTGCTGTGACAAATCCCTGGCTCCCCTACAGGATGCCCCCGATGAGGGCCTTCATCCTCGCCCCGGGCATCGTCCAGATCGAGGATACGGTGTATAATCTCCCGGAAAGAACGGTAAAGAGAGGTGAGCTCCCTCCCAAAAACCCCGAATTCATTCTCCCGGTCCAGGAAAACAGCGAAAGAGCTGCACGGTCTGCGATGGAGGCACTTTACAGGACCGTTTTTGACTAAAAAGTCATTGAATGATGTATGGAACCCGACAATCGTTGTGGATCAGACCGAACCGGGATTGTTACGGCCTACAAAAATATATGGTATCGTCTCATACAGGCACGTGACAATGGCTACAGACTGGTATATGGATTTTGTTGACCCGGGCTATCAGCCGGAGAAGGATGAGATAATCTGTCTCTTCTATTTCGAGCCCGATGAAGGTATCACCCGGGAGGAGGCTGCAGGGAGGATCGCCTCGGAGAGCTCGACAGGAACCTGGACTACGCTTTATTCGCTGCCTGACAGGATGCGTGATCTCCAGGCTACGGTATTCGATCTGGAAGAGAATTACGTAAAAATCTCCTATCCACTGGAACTCTGGGAAGAGGGCAACGCAGTGCAGTTGCTCTCAGGGATCGCCGGCAATATATTCGGGATGAAGGCGATCAAAAATCTCCGGCTGATCGATGCCACCCTGTCCCCGGGTTACCTCGCCCATTTCAAGGGACCCGCCTTCGGAAACGACGGCATCCGGAAGATGATGAAGGTATCGGGTCGCCCACTGACAGGAGCCGTTCCGAAACCAAAGATTGGCTTCAACGCAGAGGAGCATGCAAAGGTGGGGTTCGAGACCTGGATGGGCGGTTTTGATTTTGTGAAGGACGATGAAAACCTCACATCGGTCCCCTTCAATCGGTTCGAGGACAGGGTGAGGATTATGGCCGGGATGCGGGACCGTGCCGAGCAGCTGACAGGCGAGAAGAAATCTGCTCTCATCAATATCACGGCCGATACCGAGACGATGAAGAAACGGGCAGATTTACTCGCAGAGTACGGGTGGAATTACGCCATGATCGATGTGGTGGTCTGCGGCACAGCAGGGGTGATGACCATGCGTGATTACTGTACCGACCTTGGGCTGGCCATCCATGCCCACCGGGCCATGCATGCCGCATTTGACCGGAATCCCCGGCACGGTATAACGATGCAGTTCCTGGCAAAGATCATGCGGCTTGTCGGGGTAAGCCAGATCCATTCCGGCACGGTGGTCGGCAAACTTGAAGGTTCCAGGGAAGAGATCGCAATGATTGCCGATATATTGCGGGAGAAGGTGGTGCACGGGAAGGGCCGGTTAGGGCTTGACCAGAACTGGGGTGATATCAGGAATGCATTTCCTGTCTCTTCCGGAGGCCTCCACCCCGGACTCGTGCCAGATGTGCTCGACATCTATGGAACAGAGCTCGTCCTCCTGGTCAGCGGTGGAATCCATGGCCATCCGAACGGAACAAGGGACGGAGCTGTCGCCACCATGCAGGCAATCGAGGCATGGACAGACGGTGTCACACTGGAAGAGAAGGCAAATCGGGCCCCGGAACTCGATGCAGCCCTTGAGAAATGGGGGCGGTATCACCCGAAATGAGATATTGTCCACGTCAGAACCAATCCATTTTTCAGGCTCTTCGCTACCTGGTGAGGGTGGGATTGATGAACCGGATACACTTTTTTGGGGGCGATCTGCTCCCACACCTCCATGTGCGATGCCACGCCGCCGCCCGAAAAAATACCGCGAGGCTGATTCACAATCAAAATTTTAGCAATTGGGTATGAGTTATGTGAGGACGCCCCGGCGGCGGTTGTGAATGACTACAATTGGTATGTAAGATAACAATCCGATTCAGTCTCCCCACACAAAACAGCGAGGAGGCATTTTTCATTTACAATTTCAGGGTCGCCTTCCAGAAGGTGGCGAATTTTGTATAAAATGCCTGCATCAATGCACATTTCCAAATCTATTCCCGTTTTCCCTCCAGCTCAATACACGTCAAAGACCCTTTGTCAGGTTCCGTCGCTGGACGGTCCTGCTCACCATGAGGAGCGCCAAAGTCCATGCAAAGAGAACGATACAGTCAGTCACGGGATTGAAGACTGAGTACCCGTGCATACCGAACGAGAAGATATCGACAAGGTAGGTGAGGGGGGAGAGGGTGGCGAGATACAAACCCACGCCGCCAAGGGAAGAGAGCGGGACAAAAATACCGCTGATGAAGATGAGCGGGAACCTGACCAGGCTGGAGAGCATCATGATATTGGACGGGGTCTCAGATGCGGGAGATGCAAGAAGCGCACCAAGTGACGCGAACGTTATGGCGCCCAGGAGAGTTGCCACGCACCAGACAAGGGGAACCGCCACCGACACCTTGAGAAGGATGACCGTGCCTGCAATGATAATCGCCGTGATGATCAATC